>CALBJU010000398.1 GCA_937893205.1 uncultured Bacteroidota bacterium | reverse complement strand
TAAGCGTACTTTGCATCATCAAGAGGTACGCGATGAGAACGAGAAGGAAGTATTCCAAAGAGTTCAAGATGGAAGCCGTAAAGCTGGCTGAAGTCAGTGGCAACACAAGCCAGACAGCCAGGGAACTGGGAATCAATGCCGGGATGATCAGGCGTTGGAAGCAGCGATTCGAAGAGGATGGTAAGCGAGCGTTTCCGGGGCATGGTAATCCTCGTGATGAGGAGCTCGCAAAACTCCGCAAAGAGCTCAGGCGAGCCAAAGAGGAGAACATCGTTCTAAAAAAAGCCGCCGGTATTTTCAGCAGAGACCTTCGATGAGATACCGGGTTGTGGACGAAGTAAGAGGGTTGGTGCCAGTCGTGCGAGCGTGTACGCTAATGCGGCTATCGCCGAGTGGGTATTACGCATGGAGGGAGCGCCCCCAGAGTGCTCGCGAACGAGAGAACCGAGGGCTATTGATTCAGATTCGAACGATTCATCGGATGAGCCACGGCACATATGGCGCTCCACGCGTGCATGCAGAGCTTCGTGCTCAAGGCACGGAGGTAGGGCGTCGGCGCGTGGCTCGTTTGATGCAACAAGATGGCATTAGGGCTCTCAGGCGCCGTAAGAGGCGTGTACAGACTCCATCTGCTCCTCTTGAGGCTATCCCGGCTAACGTGCTGGATCGTCAATTCATGCCTGACAGGCCGGGCGCCGTGTGGACGGCTGACATCACCTATTTACCTACGGCTGAAGGGTGGATACGGCGATGGTCAATCGCCGATCGCAGTTGTGATTGATCTGTATTCCAGACGAGTCGTTGGATGGTCCGTACGCCCAACGCTCGCGAAGGAGCTTGCCACCAGCGCGCTAAAGAATGCGATCGAGCATCAGCGGCCACGGGCAGGGCTAATTCATCATTCGGATCGAGGTAGCCAGTACACGAGCTACGAGTATCAACGAATGCTGCGGCGTGAAGGAATCACGATCTCGATGAGCAGGAGCGGATCCTGTCACGACAACGCGCCAACCGAAAGCTTCTTTGGAACACTCAAAACGGAGATGCACCTTCGAGGAGATCCATTCAATTCACATTCCGAAGCCAAGCGAGGACTCTTCGAATATATCGAGGTGTTCTACAACAGGCAGCGACGCCACTCAACCCTTGGATACCAGACACCCATGGAATTTGAACAACACTATATTAACCGACAAACAACCGCAGCGTAGGCTTAATCAACTGTCCGGAAAACCGGAGTAAGGTCATTCTACGCGCAGGCGACTTACGGTATGGCCAGAATATTTCACGAGAGCAACAGGGGAGAAGAGGCACTGAGCTGGTATCAAAAGGCCATTGATGTTTCTTCAGACCCACTGGCCAAGTGGAGACCATTCTCGATGCTGCATAAGGCTGAAATTTATTCGGATATGGGTGAAAAGGCGCGGGCGCTCCGCATTCTGAAGGACTTGGGAAGGATCAAAAGCGCCTATGATTTCAGATCGTCTATTGAAAACAGGAGTCGCCTGCTTCGAGAGTCTCTGGACGAATATTGAGCGGACGTGATTGGGCGTGGTCGACGTTCACGAATTAGACGATTCCCACTGGATCTACGTCAATCGTCATGCGAAACCCCGAGCGTAGATGTCCCATTGCTTTGGCGCTTCGCGAAATGGCATCCCGCACATGGCTCGAGGGGACGCTATCCGGAATCTTGAGCAGAAGCTGATGGCGGTATCGATTTTTGAGCTTGTGGATGAACGCGGGTGAGGGCCCCAAGCGGTCGACTTCGGGCAGGTTTCGATCGATCAGCTTCCGCCATCGATCGGCGAGGGTTCGTGTTTCGCGGTCGTCAGGGCCTGAGAACAGAATCGAAACCAGCTTTCCCGTCGGAGGGTAGTTCAGCTCTTCTCGAGCCTCGAGAGCGTATTCCGCAAATCCGGCATAGTCGTGGCGAAGAGCGAATTGGATTACCGCATGGCCAGGTTGGCGCGTCTGCAGAAATACTTCGCCCTCGAGTTCCGCCCGTCCCGCTCTACCCGCAACCTGCGTGAGTAGTTGAAACGATCGCTCTTCCGCGCGGATGTCTGGAAACTGCAAGCCAGCTTCAGCCTGTATGATTCCAACCAGCGTGACTCGCTCAAAATCGAGTCCTTTTGCTACCATCTGTGTCCCAAGCAGAACGTCCGCGTCTCCGCGGCCAAACTCGGCCAGAATTCGGTGATGGCTTCCGCGTCCGGTCGTAGTATCGAGATCCATTCTGAGCAACCTGATTCCGGGAATTTTTTCGGCCAGTTCCTCTTCCAGGCGTTGGGTGCCAGTGCCCATGAAGGCCAGGTCGTGGTTCTTGCAGGATCCACATTCCGATGGGATGCACTCGGTAATTCCGCAGTAGTGACAGCGGAGGTGATTGAGTGGTTTGTGATACACCATGCTGACCGAACAGTCGCGACATTCGGGTACCCATCCGCAGGAAACGCACTCCATAACGGGCGCGAATCCTCTTCGGTTCAACAGAAGAATGGTCTGCTCCTTTCGGTCCACTCGTTCTCCAATGGCTTCGATCAGCTGGGGTGCAAGTACACCCTGCGTTTTCCGGAGGGCCTTTTCATTTCGGAGATCAATGACGCGAACCTTTGGCAGCCGTGCCGGGCGGCCATTGATTGGAACCCGCTCGGGCATCTCGAGCAGGGTGTATTTGCCTGAACGAGCATTGGCCAGGGAATCCAGACTTGGAGTGGCGGAGCCAAGAATGCAGGTCGCGCCGCTCTTCATTGCCCTCACAACGGCAACATCGCGGGCGTGATATCGAGGTGCTGGATCGAACTGTTTGTAGGACGACTCATGCTCCTCATCCACGATGATGAGTGCGGGGTTTTTGAGGGGAGCCAGGACCGCCGATCTGGGGCCGATGACGATCGGATATCGACCCTCTCCGATTCCTCGCCAGGCGTCGTAGCGTTCACCGGGGCTCATTCTGGAGTGAAGTACGGCCACTTCATCCCCGAATCGAGCTCGAAATCGTTGAACGGTCTGAGGAGTCAACGAGATCTCCGGAACGAGAACAATGGCCGATCCTCCTTCCGAGCGCACATGTTGCAGGGCCTGCAGGTAGACTTCGGTCTTGCCTGACCCGGTGACACCGTGCAGCAGGAAACATCCGAATGAATCTGCCCGAATCTGCTCCGTGATGGCCTCAATGGCCTGTATCTGGGCGGAATGAAGTGTAATCTTTTTTTCTGAGGAGTCGAGTTCGTCGGCCGCTAATCTAGACCGATCCAGTTCCTGCACCTCAATTTCCAGATAGCCCATTTCAACGAGTCGCCGTATCGTTGCGGCGGTACCGCCGCACTCACTGAGAAGGCGCGTCTGAGGCACTGGAGATTCTTCGGCCGCTTCCCAGATGCGAAGTTGCTCGATGATCTCCTGCTGTTTGTTCCCTCGAGGCGGCGTGTCTGGAGCTTCGGGAGACAGTCCAACCATGGCAATCGTGCGCACTCGCGATCGGGCGGTTGCTGCGGAGCTGCCCGGAGGCAGCGCCGCTCGAACCGCTTCTCCCCAGGAGCACATGTAATAGGTCGCGATCCAGCGGGTCAGTTCGAGCAGCTCTTCCGACAGAGGTGGCAGCTCGACGTCGACATCCAAAATATCTCGAGCTCGGTGAGATGCGAGATCAGCTTCGGTACCTTCTTCAACGACGACACCGGCCAGTTTTCGCCGGCCAAATGGAACCACGACGCGCCTTCCCGGCCGAATCCAGCGGCTGAAATGATCAGGTATTCTGTACGAATAGAGCTGGTCGACGGGGAGGGGCAGAGCGATGCGGGCAATTTGCACGCGGGTACCGGATTTGGGGTGGCGAAGAAGGGTTGAAGATACGAGATCTTCTCTCTGCGGATCCTTCGAATAACCGATGGAAACCCGATGCGACAGGGGTGGTACAGGGCTCAAATTAATCTCATGCATGCGCCTTTCAAATAATACTAGCCTCTACTGGATTCTGCTGGCCCTAACGGTATCTGGCTGTCTACCCTCTTCCTGTACTCGTATAGAATCGCGAGACATTACGGAGGCTGATTCTCTGTCCAGGGCCATCGCTCAGGTCATGACGCCCGATACTCTGACGATACTCGATGTCATCCCGGCCGAAGAAAATCTACTGGTTCATCCGCGAACTCTTGGATATGACCCAATGGGAGTGTTGTGGGTAACCGATACCGGAAACCACACGTTGCTTGCCTTCGACGAGAGCGGTGAGCTTCTAAGCGCCGATACTCTCCAGGGAAGCATCCCTTACCTGGCGGGATTCTCTGGAGATTCCGTCTACGTTTACAGTCCTCTCGACCATTCGGTGTATGTGCGAAGCAGCACAGGAATTTCGGGTCCGATCGAATTGGAGGGAGACTTTCCAGAAACGGCGGCCCTGTCCTACGTGGTCAAAACACCATCCGGATTTGTATCGAAGGTGGTTGCGCAAGAATTCAGCGGGTATCTCGGTGTCCACAATTCCGGGGGGGCTCTTCTTGAGCGCGTGCCATTGGAGGGTCCAGCGTGGAGATATGCTGGATTGCTGCGCGAGTCCACTGGCGTGGTGTACAGCCTTGCGGGCTATCGGCCGGTCCTGGACAGGCTTCGCGGAGGCTTACTGGATTCCCTGATTCTGGTTGGCTACGACTCGCCCATGCTAGCGAGGAGTCTTCAATTCATGCGGGGAACGACCAACCAACCGCCTCTCCTGATGGCTTCGGCGTCCATAGCAGGAGATTTCATGTTTGTCCTGAATATGCGACCTGGGTGGCTAAATATTGACGTTTACAACCTGGAAGGGCGACTTCAATTTATTCTTACGCAGCCGGATCCGTCTTTTTCACCCGACTTTTATCCGTCAGATATAGCCGTCAGACGGTGGGGATCAGACGGGTTTGAGATTGCCGTAGCAATGACCAAATTCCAACCACGGATTGAGCGTTATCGGTGGGTGCCTCCCGCGCGTGGGATGTAACAAGAGCCATCGCCCTGGACGCCCGCCCTATATTGACGGCCGTTCCGAATTTGGATCAGTCAGGCAGATTCATGTCACTTCATTTTCTGCAGAGCCCAGTTCAATTCCTCAAGGGAGTGGGTCCGAAAAGAAGCGAGGCGCTCCTCGAGGCAGGGGTCGTCTGCATTCATGACCTGCTGTCTTACTATCCGCGGCGCTACCTGGATCGGACCTCTATCACTTCGATTCGGGAGATTACCGTCTCATCGGAGCCTGTTACCATCATCGGTACCGTGATTACGGTTGGAGTCATTCCGAACAGACGTGGCCAAAGATTCGAGGTCGTAGTAGAGGACGAGCCGGGACGCCGAATCAAGTGTGTTTGGTTTCAGGGAGTCCAATGGATTGCCCGGTCCATTGAAGTTGGCCACCGTCTGGCGTTACACGGCAAACCCAGTCGATACGGTGGGATGATTTCGTTTTCCCACCCGGAGTTTGACCGACTCGATGAAGACGGCCCCGCCATCGATACGGGGAGAATAATCGCGCTGTATCCAGGCTCCGCTTCTCTCGAAAAAAGTGGCCTGACCAGCCGTTCGTTTCGAAAGATCATTTTTTCACTGCTGAAAGAGCGCGGTGAGGAGCTCAGTGAAAATCTACCCCCTCAGATTGTGGACACACATCAGCTGATGGAGGGGAGAGTTGCCCGCAGGGCCATTCACTTTCCGCGAAGTCAGGAGGAGCTGAAGCAGGCTGAGCGACGACTGAAATTTGAGGAGCTGTTCTTCTTTCAGATGATGCTCGCGAGGACACGTTCGCGAAGAGCGGATGTCCCCGGGATACCAATCGCGGGTGGGGGGCCACTCGAAAAACGCTTCTTGTCTGAAATTCTCCCTTTTACGCTCACTTCAGCGCAGCAAAATGCTCTTTCCGAAATCGGATCCGACCTGAAGTCTGGTCGACAGATGAATCGCCTGCTGCAAGGCGACGTGGGAAGTGGCAAAACGGTTGTCGCTGCCACGATAGCGCTCAAGGCGATTGACGCTGGACACCAGGTTGTGGTCATGGCGCCAACGGAGATCTTGTCGGAGCAACACTACCGCTCGCTTTCCAGTCTCCTCGAGCCGCTCGGAATCCGCGTGGCATTGCTGCTGGGATCGACTCCCGCGGCCAAAAAACGCGAGATTCTGGAAGATCTGGAGTCCGGAAAACTGAAATTCGTCGTTGGGACACACGCAGTGATTCAAAAGGGTGTCACCTTCAATAATCTTGGATTCTGCGTCGTGGATGAACAGCATCGCTTTGGGGTCCTCCAGCGGGCTTCACTGTTTGAAAAGGGCGACAATCCACACATGTTGCTGATGACAGCGACTCCCATTCCGCGCTCACTCGCACTGACGTTATACGGTGATCTTGACGTGAGCATCATGAAGGAGCGCCCTCCGGGTCGGCAACCGGTTCACACTAAGATGGTCCGCGAGAAAGCGAGGAAATCGGTCTACGCGGACATGCTGAAGGAAATCCAGGCGGGCAGACAATGTTATGTCGTCTATCCACTGGTCGCCGAAAGTGAAAAACTGGATCTGAAAGACGCGGTATCGGGCCACGAACTTCTTCAGGAAATATTTCAAGGAGTGAGTGTGGACCTGGTTCACGGTCGCATGAAGTCGATAGAAAAGGAAGAAGTGATGGCTCGGTTCGTCTCCGGACAATCAAGCATTCTGGTTTCGACTACCGTCATTGAAGTCGGTGTCGATGTGGGGAACGCCACGTTCATGCTCGTGGAGCACGCGGAACGCTTCGGCCTCAGCCAGCTTCACCAGCTGCGGGGTCGAATTGGAAGGGGCAGTCACGCGAGTACATGCATTCTGATGGCGGAGTACCGGCAAACGGAAGAATCGCGGGCGCGATTGAAGGCGATGGAGGATACAGAAGACGGATTTCAAATCAGTGAGATCGACATGAGACTGCGCGGAGTGGGCGACTTTTTTGGGACCAAGCAGAGTGGATTACCCGCCTTCCGCCTGGCAGATCTACTCTACGATCAAAAGATTCTGGTCGAGGCTCGAAAAGCCGCTTTCTCGCTGGTAGAAGATGATCCTGACTCAAAAAAAGACGAAAACAGGCCCATGGAGGCCTTTTTTGAGACCTTTGTGCTGAAAAAAGGGCTGCGGCTCTCGCGGATTGGGTGAGTGGGTGAGCAGGGGCCTCTCGACCAGCCCGTCTCGAATTATCGTGTCAGCGTTCGCCGCTCCACAACCAGTTCTGCAGTTCGGCTCACAATGGTGAACGGGATCCTCGTCAATATCCTTCCTTCACCCGTCTCCACGATGACGCGCCACTCACCGAGCCCGACCTTTCGTTTCAGCGTCATTCCACGATATCCCTCGCTGCGGCCACCTTGCATGTCGAAGCCGATTCGATCTGTCGAGATCCACTCCCCTGCGCTCGAATCGTATCGCTGCCAAACGTGATACAGCCGTTCCTTGAGCTGTGTCGGCGCAAAAACAGACGTGAAACAGTAGACGGGATCGCCTTCGGTGTAGAAAAATGTGCGTGCGTACTCGGGCGCGAAAAAGCCTCGTTCCTGAGTGTCCCATTCCAACTCGAAGGAATCCCCATTCCTGGAAACCAGATTGTACACGCCGCCCTCTTCGACGGAGAGCGGAACAGGTGGAATCCAGTTGTTCTGGTAGGCGAAGTCCATTGCCAGCGCGGAGAGTATCAAGATCCATATCTCGAGGGGACCGAAACGCCGGTGTTTGACGCGTCCCGCACGTTTTCCAATTAGGAAAACCGCCAGGCAGAGCGCCAGACTCACCACTAAAGCAGCTCGAAACAGCCACGGAGACATGAACTTAGCCGCAACGGGAAACAGATACGCGAACATCGACACCGAGCAGAAGAAGAGCAGGGTTAGCTGCGCGGGGAAAGACGAGAGGCGACGATTTAGAAATTCGTTGAACACGAGTCCGACGACAAGTACCAGCAAGAAGCCCAAGTGGGTGGCCCAGCTAATACTGCGCGAGTAGAAGATGAGGAAGGCCGAAAGAAGGGCGCCGAGGAGAAACTGAGTGGCTGGTCGTACCCAGGATCCGGCCCGTTTCAGGCGAGCAGACGGGGCATCTGATCCTTTGAAGCGGATATCGACAAGAAGAACGCTCGTCAGAAGCAGGAGGTATCCGATGAGGATAAGATTGTCGACCAGATTGTCAATCCTGCGCAGCGTGAGCGCATCCCACAGGATTCCAGATAAGAAAAAAACGAGCCCAAAGGTCCGTTCGTATTTTCTGTACGTAGCCTCAGCAACTTTCAGATTTCGCTCAGCAAATCCACGAATGCTCATTTTGAGGCGGGGCGGCGCCAGATCGGCACAGAAGAGCAGGGTTCACCGTACATGATTTTGCTCGCGAAGCGCTGAAGATGGGCGGTAGCTTCCACATAGGCGCTCGCCGGAACGTCTCCAGACCCGCATCCCTTGATGACCACGATCTTATCCTGATAGGATGACCAATCGAACGCTTCCAGTGCCCGGGAGAAAAGTTGCGCCATTAGCGCCCCAGCATCCATGGATGTTACCGAGGCGGCCACACCGTTGAGTCGTGAGGCAATCAGCATGAACGCCCAGGTCGGAATGATGGCATCAGATGAACAGATCACGCCAACATGCGCACCTTCGAAGGGAGCGAAATCGAACTCGACCACGTCCTTACGAAACGGCTTTTCCTTGAGAATGAATCCTCCAGAAAGAAAATCAGCAAGGTCGATTTCCTTTACTGGTGCATCCGGCAATAAATCCTCTAGATTGAATACCAGGATTCCGCTTTCAGCCACCTTGTTCTGAATAACTTCCATCGTGATCTTATGCTGGTGTCAGCTGATGGGATTCTGCATACTCCACGAGAAGCATGATCGCTTCATCGACCTGCGCGTCGCTCGTATGGCGGCCCATGCTGAATCGAACGGTGCCTTGCGCCTCTTCCTCGGTAAGTCCCATCGCCGAAAGCACGTGGCTTGGTTTCCCGGACCCACTGGTGCAGGCACTTCCCATAGACACCGCGAGTCGTCCGATTTCGGACATCATTTCCGCTGCGCGAATGCCGACGAAGGTGGCGTTTGATGTCTGAGGCAGGCGCTCGGCATTCGCGCCATTAAACCTCACACTCGGAAATGCGGCCGCCAGGGCCGTTTCAAATCGGTCACGCCGCGTCAACATACTCTCGCGGTCCGATGCCTGAAGGCGCTCGGCCATCTGGGCGGCCGCACCCATTCCGACGATCCCCGGTACATTCAGTGTGGACGCCCGTCGACCGGACTCCTGGGCTCCGCCGTGTAGAAGTTGTGGTATCCGAATGGAGGGTCTTCCACCCCTTATGTAGATGGCTCCGACGCCTTTCGGACCGTAAAATTTGTGGGCGGAACAGGCGAGTATGTCGACCCCATCGACCGATACAGGCACCTTTCCGATGGCTTGAGTCGCATCGGTAAAGAAGAAGGCGCTATGGGAGGCGACGACCTCCGCTATTTCCTTGATGGGCATCAGTACGCCAGACTCATTGTTCGCCCACATTACCGTGACTAGAAATGTCTCTGGCCGGAGTGCGTCCGCGACCTGGTCAGCCGTGATAAGGCCGTTTTCGTCAACCTCCAGACAGGTGGTTTCGACTCCATCATCTTCCAGACATTCACACGCCTCGAGGACCGCTTTATGCTCGGTTTCGACCGTGATAATATGCCCACCGCGGCGTCCCCGGGCGAGGCCTTTGATGACCGTATTGACCGCCTCGGTGGCTCCACTGGTGAAGATGATTCCGGCTGGATCGGCACTCAACAGGGAGGCAACCTGCTCGCGAGCCACCGTCACCGCCTCATCGGCTGTCCAACCATAAACGTGTGACGTGTTGGACGGATTTCCGAACTCTGAGCAGAAATACGGAATCATCCGATCGAGTACTTCCTGCTCTACCGGAGTAGTGGCATTTGAATCAAAATAAATAGGGCGGGTCATTGTGACTGACGGACCGTTTGGATCTATGGGTATTGAAGTGACTCAAACTCTTTCGAGGGCGATGGGTTCGCGAGATTCTGCTACCTCAATCCAACCAGAACCCGTGCGACATTTCATTCGTATGGGGTGCTCTCGCTCATTTCATTATCAGAGTCGCTTGTGAAATACACTCTTGCTTCTACGCTCCTACTCATAGTCGTTCTTTCAGGGTGCGAACTCTCTTCGACTCTGGACGAGGACAATGTTGTCGGTGGTGTAAACCTGACCGAACTGTTCGCTACCCCTGTCAATTCGGAAATTCAATCGGTTCTGGCGGATTGGTCGGGTCGTCTACCCCGAGCCGAGGATGTCGTCGTCGAGATGACTCGCGCAATAACTCTGAATGGAATGTCTTCCACCGTTCGCATCGTTTCACATACGGTGCAGGGTGTAAAGCACTACGGCGCTGTAGTTTCCGCAGATAATCTTGATCTGAACTCTGCGCCGATTCTGGTTTATGCTCATGGCGGAGACTCCGGTGTGAGCGTCGACAACGAGTTTCTGCTACTCATCTCTGTGTTTGCAGACCTTTCAGATCAATTTGTTTTTGTTATTCCTTCGTTCAGAGATGAGCCCCTGGCATTCGCTGGCAACGTATGGCAATCTGAAGGCCCCGCAAGTCCCTGGGACTGGGATGTTGATGACGCGATGTCCCTGGTGGAGGTAGCACTTCAAATTGAACCGGCTGCCAATTCGGATCGGATCGCAGTACTCGGATTCAGCCGCGGTGCTGGTGTCGGCATGCTCATGGCCTCACGATCCCGATCCATAGATGCGGTATTGGATTTTTTCGGTCCGACAGACTTTTTTGGACCGTTTGTGCAGGAAGTCGTCTCTGAATCGCTCGAAGGAAATCTGAGAGATCTACCAGGAATAGACTACTTGACGGAAGAATTCACCCTTCCGTATCAGCAGGGCAGCCTGAGTCTTGAAGACATTCGATTGGAACTCGTGCGGCGTTCGCCCGCCCTGTTTGCCGATCGGATTTCCAAATTGCAGATTCACCACGGCACCGCTGATCAAACGGTTCCAGTATCCCAGTCTGAACGGATGATTTCAGCCATGCAGGCAGCCGGCCATACAGACGATACGTTTCAGGCCTTCCTTTACGAGGGTGGTGAACACAATCCGTTCACACTGGAAGGAAGTATTGAACGAGCCCGAATCTTCCTGGAGGACTTTCTGGCGGACTCCTAGTCGGACCGCGCGCCTGCAGGAATTTCCTGGAGATGGGTGTGTTTGAACAGATCAGACAACCTCACTCCGCTGAATCGTCGTCGCTCATGGCTTCCTTTTTGCGCTTATCCATAACAGCTCCGAAGACTACTCCCAGGGCGATACCCAGACCAACATTGTCGAACGCCGCACCAAAGGCTACCCCGAGAGCGATTCCCAATCCTACCATAGTCCCTGATTTATAAGACTTATTGGTTTTCTTTGGCTCTGCTTCCATCGTGGTCGCTCGTAGAGGTGAGAATTACTGTGGATGTGGGTTGATGTAAAACATACAACCCAGACGACCGTCTGACTCGGTAAGCGGCCGCCGCAGATCTAGCGGGTCATCTGGCGATACTTGATGCGGTGGGGCTGGTCGGCTTCGATACCAAGGCGCGCCTTACGGCTCTCTTCGTAGTCGCTGTAATTGCCGTCGAACCACACGACCTCACTGTTTCCTTCGAAGGCCAGGATGTGCGTGGCAATTCTATCGAGAAACCAGCGATCGTGCGAAATGACGACAGCGCATCCTACAAAATTCAGGAGCGCCTCTTCGAGTGCTCGCAGGGTTGTGACGTCCAGGTCGTTGGTAGGCTCATCCAACAGGAGTACGTTCGCGCCTTCTTTCAACATCTTGGCAAGGTGGACCCGGTTTCGCTCACCGCCCGAAAGTTCTGAAACGAGTTTCTGTTGGTCACTACCGCTAAAATTGAACTGGCCTACGTACGCCCTTGAGTTCACTTCCCGTTTTCCGATGGTGACGAAATCGGATTCATCGGAGATTACCTGCCACACCGTTTTTGTCGGATCGAGCGGCCTGTCCTGATCTATGTACCCCAGCTTGGCGGTCTCACCCACAGTGAACGAGCCGCTGTCGGCAGTCTCCTGACCCGTAATCATCCGAAACAGAGTGGTTTTCCCAGCGCCATTGGGGCCGACAATACCGATGATTCCCCCCGGAGGAAGTGAAAAGTTCAGATTGTCGTAGAGAAGCTTGTCACCGTATCCTTTCGCGACGTTTTCAGCGATAATTACCTGCTGTCCCAGCCGAGGCCCGGGTTGAATCGGAATCTGAACCTCGTCCTGTCGGTTTTCCGACTGTTCGGCGACCATTTTTTCATAGGCCGTGATGCGCGCCTTGTTCTTGGCTCGTCGGCCTTTCGGAGAAAGACGCACCCATTCCAGTTCTGCAGCCAGCGCTTTCTGTCGCTTCGACTCCTTCTTTTCCTCCTGCTGCAGACGTTTCCCTTTCTGCTCCAGCCATGAAGAATAATTTCCTTCGAAAGGAATTCCCTGGCCCCGGTCCAATTCCAGAATCCATCCGGCCACATTGTCCAGGAAGTATCGATCATGCGTAACGGCAATTACGGTCCCGGGGTATCGAGCCAGATGCTGCTCTAGCCAGGCCACACTCTCTGCATCGAGATGGTTGGTTGGTTCATCAAGCAGCAGCACATCGGGCTCTTTCATCAGGAGTTGGGTCAGCGCCACTCGTCGCTTCTCACCTCCGGAAAGAACGCCGATCTTCATGTCTCCGGGAGGACATCGGAGCGAGTCCATGGCCATGTCGAGCTTGCTCTCCAGGTCCCAGGCATTGAGTGCGTCGATACGATCCTGAAGTTTGGCCTGCTCTTCCATGAGTGCCTCAAAATCCGCATCCGGCTCTGAAAACTTCTCGCTGACCTCGTTATAGGCCTTCATGATGCGAGCAGATTCTCCCGCACCTTCTTCAATCACTTCCCGGACGGTGGCTTCCTGGTCCAGTTCGGGTTCCTGCGAGAGGTAACCAAACGTGATGTTTTTTTGCCTCTGAATTTCTCCGAGATAGTCGTCATCCAGGCCCGCAATGATGCGCAGAAGCGTGCTTTTTCCGGAGCCATTCAGACCCAAGACGCCGATTTTGGCACCATAGTAGAATGACAGGTAGATGTCCTTAAGGACTTGTTTTTTGGTCGTCTTGTAGATCTTGCCTACACCGACCATCGAAAAGATGATTTTTTGATCGCTCATGGCTGGGTGGGCGAGCCGTCGGGATGGATGAATGATTACGCGGGCGGCGGGTTTAGTCCCTTACCAGCGATTTGTTCGGAGTGCGTCCTTGAAGAATTGAAGCGAATTAGACCATTACGCGGGAAAACCAAGCTCATCGAGTCGGGCCGTAACTCGTCTTTTATTCCAAACCGTGAAAGCGGTTATCACTATCCACATTGCCATTATTCCGAGAAACCGTAAGTTTTTGTGATTTTGACTATTGGCGCTGTGTTGAGTGCGCCAATTGGCTTTTACAGCCTGGATGCCCTGCTGAGCTATATTTACGACGTTCGAATGGATCTGACGGCTGTGCCTTTCTTGATTACCTACGCTGTAATTGTGGCGATGACACTCTTGACCGTTTCGACTCAAGTGGTGAGCATCAACCGCGCACGGCCTGCAGATATTATGCGCAACGAATAGAGCTGCGAGGTTCGTAGAGAGTGATGGTTGTGCGCTATCTTCGTCCCGGAGAGTAAGTCACGCTGTCTTGGACAAATTCGATATGGTATCAGCGCAGGAAGCACTGGAGCTACTGAAAAAAGGAAATAATCGGTATGTCTCCGGGAGGCGATTTCGAAGCGTGTTATCCATGGGACGCCGTAGACGTCGGACTCGATTTGACCAGAGTCCGTTCGCGATCATTTTGGGTTGTTCAGATTCGAGAGTCCCCCCCGAAATGATCTTCGATAAGAGCCTTGGTGATCTGTTCGTGGTTCGGGTCGCAGGAAACGTTGCTGGTATCTCCCAGATAGGCACTATCGAATTTGCGGTACAGCGACTGGGTGCCAGATTGATTATTGTACTAGGGCACACTGAATGTGGAGCCGTTCGGGCTGCTTTCGATGAAGTTGAACACCCATCAGAACACCTGTCGCCTGGCTTGAGCTCCATCATCGGTGCTATCCGGCCCCTGGTGGAGGTTTTGTCCGATTCCGACAGACGCCCCGACAATAGAGAATCGGTGGAAAGTGTTGTTCGCGCGAACATCCGCGCAGTCACAGCTCAACTACAACGGGAATCTCAGATTCTGGACGCATTCATGCAGGAGGAAGGACTTGAGGTAATAGGAGCCGAGTATTCCCTGGAAACGGGGGTTGTAGACTTTTTCGAGGATCGAGAAGCCGAATAGATGCCTGCAGTCAGATCCTTCGTAGCCTGTCTTGCTGTGGGCCTGTTTCTGGCTCCCGCGGCATTGGCGCAGCCTTACGAGACAGGGCAGGTTTATTTCGGCCGGAATGATTACGTCGAATATTACGCGGGCGATCTACCTCTGATTTTTTCGGCGCCCCACGGTGGAGAATTGACCCCGAATGAAATCTCCGACCGTACGTCGGGGACCACCGTGACTGATTCATTCACCCGCGAAACGGTTCTTGCCATTCGCGAATCTGTATTCGAGTATACCGGTCGGTATCCACATGTCGTCCTCTCCAACCTTAAGCGAACAAAACTCGACCCCAATCGGGAAATTGTCGAAGCCGCTGAGGGTAATCAATGGGCCGAACAGGCATGGACTGAATACCATGGCTTTATCGACAGCGCCAAAGAATCGATCACTACGGAATACGGAAAAGGCTTTTATGTCGATATACACGGCCACGGCCACACCCTGCAACGTCTTGAGCTTGGATACCTGATAACCAGCTCAGATCTGGGCCGATCAGATACTGAACTGGACACATCAGGACTCGCGGGTCTGAGCAGCATTGGGGCTCTCGTCACGGATTCGAACACGTCGTTTTCGGAGTTTATAAGAGGTCTATCGAGCCTTGGTTCATTGTTTGAAGCGCAAGGAATTTCAGCTGTTCCAAGCTCCAGCCAGCCCTCTCCTGGCAGCGGAAATCCATATTTCACTGGTGGTTACAGCACGGTGAGGCACGGCTCCCGTAACGGAGGATTTATTAGCAGCGTCCAGATCGAAGCATATCGAGTTGGACTGAGAGACACGGCTGTCAATCGGAAAACGTATGCCGATGCCATAACTGCGGTCTTCGATGAGTACCTGCGGTTACATTTCGGATGGGCGGGGATTGTCACTGGCATTGAGGTGGGAGTAGGCACCCTCCCCGAGGAGTTGCGAGTACCCCAAAATCACCCAAATCCATTTTTTCAGTCAACCATTATTGAATACGTGAATCCAGAGGCGTCCCGTGTTACTGTGAGGGTCTACAACATGTTGGGTCAGGAACTCGAAACCATTCTGGACCGCTACGAGCCCGCGGGAGTGGGTCGGATAAGTTGGAATGCTCGACAGCGCCCAAGTGGCATATATTTTTACGAAGTTGAAGCGGGTGGTAGGAGCATTGCGAACAAAATGATTTTGCTGAGATGAACTCATGATCAGCATCAGGCAATTTGATGAGCGGGACTGGCAGGCGACCTGGCGAATTATTGAGCCGGTATTTCGAGCGGGGGACAGCTACACCTTTTTACCTGATATCTCGGAAGCAGATTCCCGTCAACACTGGATTGACTCGCCTCTCAATACGTTTGTCGCGGAAAGCGCAAGCGGCGAAATCCTGGGTACCTACTTCATTAGGCCAAACCAGCCTGGTCTGGGATCTCACGTGTGCAATTGCGGCTACATCGTCTCTGAAGTCGCCCGGGGTCAGGGAATCGCGTCTGAAATGTGCGAGCACTCACAGCGTACGGCCATAAATTTCGGATTTCGCGCCATGCAGTACAACATGGTTGTTGCAGCAAATGAGGGAGCGGTTCGGCTCTGGCAAAAGCACGGATTCGAGAAAATTGGGACACTTCCTGGTGCCTTCAAGCATTCCCGTCTTGGTTATGTGGACGCGCACGTCATGTACAAGCAATTGGTGAACTAGCGACCAAAGCGTTCGCGATTCGTCCTGAAGGCTCTCTGATCTAGTTGACCGCCTCGAGGCTGTCAAGTATCCATGGCATAAGTTCTGAAACCGTGGGATGCACTAGGACAACTTTCCTGTAATTTTTGCACGGGATCTGACTGAACATGATCGCGGCAAACATGCTGATTATTTCGTCGCCCCCGATGCCAAGGATTGAAGCTCCCAGGATCATATCCGTCTCCGAATCAACGATCAATTTTGCGAAACCGCGGGTCTCGCCCATTTTTTTTGCACGCCCAATCATCGACATCACGCGCGCAGCCTTCATGATCTTGTAGCCCCCGTCCAGAGCTTCTTTCTCGGTCATGCCGACCCGGCCCAAAGGGGGATCGGAGAACAGTGCATAGGTCGGAACGCGATCTGAAATTTTTCGGATGCCAACACCATCACGGGACCCGAAAAGGTAATCCAGGACGATTTCTGCGTCATTCACCGAAGTGTGGGTGAATGCACCGTGTCCATTGACGTCGCCGAGTGCGAAGACGCCCGGCGCACCGGTCTGGGACACATCGTCAACCTGGATATAGCCAAATTTATTGACTTCGATGTCCGTGTTTTCGAGTGCCAGAGAGTCGCTGTTTGGCCGTCGCCCGGTTGCGAGCAAGAGATGTGAGCCGATGAGGAGGGTCTCGTCTCCGTTCCGAAGGACAGAGACGGAAATACCGTCATTCTCCCGACTCACTCGGCGAACGTCGGCACTGAGCAATATTTGGATGCCTTCATCTTCCAATATCTCTTGCAACACGAGGGCCACGTCCGCATCTTCGCGCGGCATAAGCTGCCCAGAACGCTGAAGAATCGTTACCTCCGACCCGAATCGCCTGAAAATCTGCGCGAACTCGATCCCGATGTAACCACCTCCTACAATTACCAGATGCTCCGGAAGCGTATCCAGATCGAGCAGGCTCTCATTGTCGAGCCATTCAATCCTGTCGAGTCCTGCAATCGGCGGTGTGGCGGAACGGGTACCCACATTGATGTAGATTTTCTCTCCTTCCAGTCACTGGCCATCGACGTTGACAACGTGATTGCTTTCGAACGAGGCCAAGCCCCGAATCAGAGTTACGTTTTCAGCGTTTTCGATAAAACCAGTCAATCCGTCTCGGCTGTTGTGACGAATTCGGTTCATCCGATCCCGAACTGCTCCAAAGTCGATTGATGGTGACGGTGTCTGCACCCCGTACTCGGCCGCGCGCCGAACCATGTGAGCCACCTTTGCACTGGCCACGAGCGCCTTCGTAGGCGTGCAGCCAACATTTACACAGGTATCTCCAATACTTCCGCCCTCAATCACGGCGATAGATTCTCCAGTGGGAATCAGTTTTGACAGCAACGTTCCCGTTGCCTGACCAGTACCGACGATGATGTGGCCGAAGTTCAATGTGTCGGACATGTGTCAACGATGGATTGGTGGTGCGGTCCTTCTGTAGCCTGGGAGGGTGAAACGTTTCCGGGCCTGTGAAGGTCGATACCGGGAGGCACTTCCATCAGATGCGCGAATTTTGACACCACCGATTAGCCGTGTCTGGCCTAGTGTATCTCGTCGATCGCTCTGGCCAGCGATATCCTGTCGTTCCCCATACGAAATATTTTCGGGTCGCGGGTTACCGTTTTTGGGATTGTTGTCGCTATTCACCATAATTGATGTAATAATGTTTGGACTAAGCCGACTTGCGCGAAAATCGTTTTGGAGAGAAAATGGATTTTTGAAGTGCTCGATCGTTGCGAAGGCCGTACGCGCAACCCAATGGGAAGAGGACACCAGCCATGAACACCGTCAATCAACTCCTAAAGACAAAAGGTCAAGAAATATGGTCTGTAAAGCCACAGACCACGGTTTACGAAGCCCTTCAGGTAATGTCTGAGAAGGATATTGGTGCGCTTCTGGTCATCGAGGATGGTCGGCTGGAAGGTATATTTTCTGAGCGCGACTATGCGCGGAAGCTCATTCTCAAGGGCAAGGGATCAAAAGCTACCAATGTGGATGAACTGATGACTCGCGAGGTAATCACGGTCGAACCTGCTACGAGCTTCGATAAATGCATGGCGCTGATGACGACGAAACGCATTCGACACTTGCCTGTGACCGAGAATGACAAGGTGGTCGGTCTGGTTACCATGGGTGACGTCGTGAAACAGATTATCCTGAATCAGGAGTCAACCATAGAGCAGCTCGGAAATTACATCTCGGGTGGGTACTAGCGTCTGGCACCGGAAGACCATCACGAATACGTCGATTTAAATTGCGGTGCTTCAATGCGATTTCCCCTCCGGGTGCTGGTCTTCATAGTGGTTGTCACGTCGAGCGTGACTGTGAAAGCGCAGGATTCTTCTGAAGCTTGGATTCGAGGAGCTCTGGCCCCACAATATTTCGCGGTGAGCGTGGAAAATGTCGAACGGTCTGTCGAGTGGTACAGTGAAGCATTCGGACTGAATCAACTGGGTGGCTCCCGAGCTGAGGATGATTCGTGGCAAATAGAAAATCTGGGCAATAACTGGCTGGTGGTCGAGATCATTCGAGATGCTCGCGATGCAGATTCGAGCCGCTCGAAAGGGATCCGGAAAGTTGGATTTTACATTCAAGATGTCCGAATCGTCGCTGACAGGGTGGAACAGGCCACTGGTGAGCGGCCGCGCGCGCTCGACTTTCAAGAGCTTAGCCAGCGCCTGATCCAGATCCACGACCCCGACGGAAACATCATCCAGCTCTTTTCACCCCTGGATAGTCAAGAATAGCGGGCAGTCCACCAGTTCACTGACCTGATCACGCCTTGGATCACGGGCATACTACGCTCTCGCGGACTCCGCCAAATTGGAGATCAAGAATTTCGCCAGGCTTGAGGCTGTCGGCCCAATAGCTTCGCTTCCCCGATAGAGTGAAATGTTCGCGTCAGGAATGGGCGGCATGTCTTCGGATGCTCCCAGTACCACCATGTCATCCAATTCGAGGTACCTGGCTCCCAGTTCAACGGGCCAGTCAACAACGGACGGCGAGGGGTAGTCGGTGTGGCGCGATGAGAGCAGGTCTTCATCCGCTTCAATCGTCCAAAACTTGTCGAACGGTGAGCAGTCCGATGGGGGGAACCCATCTTCCGGGATGGGACCGGGCCAAAATTCCCACGGTCCATACACTCCCCCCGCGACCCTCAAATCACCGTCGACCATCCCGCCAAACCAGAAATCATCGACAAATATTGCGTTCGATTTTCCATCTATTGGAATCCTATAAACATGGGGACTTCCGCGCCAGAAAAGATTGCCGGAGTTGAAAAGACGTGCCCGGACGTTACCGATATCAAGATAGGCTTCGGCCTGGCCGATCTCGCAGGACCCAACCAGATCAGGATTGATCTGGGAATAGGCGGGCGCACAAAGCGCGGCCAGAAGGCAGGTTGTGAGGAAGTGTGTATAGCGCATTTTGACTGTGAGCGAGAGTCGAAACAAGCATACTGAGGAATCTTTGCCCTGTTATGTGGCCAAAGTCACGATTTGCAGGTCAGAAACCCGGTGACGCAAGCGGCAATCGAAAGTTGATTTACTTCAGTTCTGCGTAGGCGAAAGTAACTTGAAACGGCACGCAGTGCACAAGGACGAATTCGAAGTCATCTAGCGAAATCGAGTCGGGCACATCATAGAACTACGCGCCAGTGGGGTTAATGAAAGCACCCAGGTTTACGGCATCATCCGTTGGAAATTCAGCATTCGAAAGAAGGACGAAGAGGCCCGGACCATCAGTGACCGAAAAGTCGCTGGAAAACTCTACCTGCAATCCGCCGCTCTCCAGTGTGTTCAGAGTAGCTATTCCCGCCGCCGTTTTGCCAATTCCTGGCGTGGCTTCGAACGAGCCTCGGCGAAAGGTGGCCGTATTTTCAACGTCACCCGTGTCGGACTCTATTTCAGGTGCGGACATCATGGATTCGTCGCTACATCCTGCGATGCTCAGGCAAATCACGAAAATAAACGAAATGGTTCTGGACATGAGTGGCTCCCTTTGTTCAAGACTCCAAGATACAGATCGTGGGTAGTGACATACCTCACGGGGAGATCACGTATACCGCTACCGTGATAACCTCGCTAAAAGACGTTTTTCTGCTTCTGGCCACTCACTCCGAATCATGCTGAAATATGCCGTGTCCCTGAGCCGACCATCCTCTGCCTGCATATGACTGCGATGAATTCCTTCTGCTTTCGCACCGAGCCTGAGGATGGCACCACGAGAGCGTTCGTTTAGGGCATCCGTCTTCCATTCCACTCGATTGCATCCAAGGGTATCAAAGGCGTGGCGCAGCATCAGAATCTTGGCTTCCGTATTCAAGGCCGTTCGCTGCCAGGGAGGTGCTATCCACGTCCATCCGATCTCTAACCTTTTGTGTGACACGCTGATAGACCCGTATCTCGTGCAGCCCACAACCGTTCCAGAAGATCGCTCGATAGTCGCAAACGGAAGCATGTCACCCTGCTCCTGGCCCTTCAACGCGGAATCTATGTAAGCGGCGAAGTCTTCCCGATTTCGAACAGGGTGCGTGATCCAGGTCCACAAGCAGGGATCGAGTCCAACCTCGCAGAAGGCGTTTAGATGATCCGAGGTGAGCGGCTCAAGACGAACGTAATCGCCCTCCAATGTCACAGGGTTCAGCATGTACAGGAAAGCGTTGGGTGATGGGAGAGGTAGGTAGCCGTAATTCCGTCGGACGTGATTGTTTCTAACTGGACGTCAGAACTTCTACGAGTTGGTCCAGGTCGACACTATTTGTGTAGGGGGCGATGGATATGCGCACGCGGCCGTTCCGAGAGCTGCAGCAGATTCCCGCTTCACGAAGGTGAGTTACCACAGGGTCGGCCGAGTGTCCGGGATGGACAAGCGGTACAATGTGGGTAGAAGCACCGGGGTCCGTCAGGGATCGAAACGTTCTCCAATCAGAGCCCCCAAGCGATTCAACCAGATAGTTTGCAAGTCCTCCGGCATGAGTCGTCTTTTCTTCGGGCGAAAGTCGCCCCAATTCCTGAAGCGATATCGTAAGTCCTACGAGCGAGACATAAGACATGGTGGACAGCGTGAACCGGCGAGCCGACTGTGAGAATTCGCTCGTTTTGGCATCAAATTGAAATGGATTGGGACTACCCATCCATCCAGCAAGAGCAGGCGTTTCGGAGTAGAGATGTTCTGTCACATACGATATGGCTACGCCTCCGTGTCCACCGAGCCATTTGTATCCACTGCAGACGATGACGTCAGCCTGCCAGAGGGCCGAATCCGCAGCATAGGTGCCGGCAGACTGTGTCACATCTACAATCAACGCTGCGCCGACACGGGCGGAGGCAGCCCGTAAGCGCGGGATATCGAGGAGCGTCCCTGTCGAAAACTGAACTTGGCTCACGGCGACGACCGAAGTTCGTTCAGTGATACTGTCGATAAGAGCCTCGGTCAGATCGATGTTCCCCACATCCGAGACCCAGTGGATGGTACCCCTTCCTTGTTGCACGGCCAGGACCCACGGTCTGGTCAGAGCCGGAAAATCACTCGCCACCATCACCACTTCCCGAGCCGACCCTTCACCCATCAAAAAAGGGAGTTGCCCAAGTATTTCGCTGGCACCCGCCGTGATGGCCACACATTCCGTCGAGCAATTGAAAAGCGTTGCTGCTTCTGAGCGGAGGGATTCAAAAAATTGAACCTCGTCGACATCGATCATGTGGACGTTTCCGTGTCGCGCTGAATCATCCAGAAAGGCATGCATTGCATCGACCGCCGGCTGCCCGATGAGCCCGATGGAGGCCTGATTGAGGTAGGTCATCGACTCCAGAATGGGATACTTCGAACGATCTACAAGAGATTCAATCATGATCTGTGAGTGGCGTGATTGGAGCGGCAATCTAGGGCCTGTCAACACACTCTGAAAGCACGCCAGGATCCCGGTTGTCATCCGGCACATCAGACCGAAAGCCGAAGGAATTCACCCCCAGGGACCGCGATTACTCAGGATGCGCCATGCAACTTGGTTACTGGTGGGTCAGACGCAGGTTGTGGATTGATTATTGGTCTCTACTTCCGGGTTCATCGACGCTCGGTGATGTGATTTCTTCTTCCCCTGAAAATACGCGGCTCCAGATCGTGCGAAAAAAAGGGCGGAGCGGTATGTTGTGGCGGTCCAACTTCTAATTGTTGTCGGCATTTTCAAATGGCTAAACCTATTATTCTGTCGGTTGACGACGATCCTCAGGTCCTGAAGGCTGTTGTGCGTGATTTAAGGCGTCACTACGGACGGGATTACCGAATTCTGCAATCCACGGATGGTCCTTCGGCTCTGGAGGCGTTGGATGAACTGGAGGTGCGTGGTGAACACGTGGCCATGGTGCTCTCGGACCAAAGAATGCCGGGAATGGATGGCACCCGCGTTCTTTGCCGTTCTGGAGCGCGTTGAAGGGACCTAGTCCGACTTCTTCTTCTTGGTGGAAGTGGCGCGGACGAGCACGTTATCAATGAGACCGTAATCTTTGGCCTCAGCCGCACTCATCCAGTAGTCGCGGTCTCCATCAGATTCGATTTTCTCCGCTTTTTGTCCAGTGTGATGTGCGAGAATGCCGTACAGGCTCTTCTTCATTTTCATGATCTCGCGCGCCTGGATTTCGATATCCGATGCTTGGCCCTGAGCTCCGCCCATGGGCTGGTGCACCATAATTCGCGAGTTTGGAAGGGAGGCGCGTTTGTCCTTCGATCCGGCTGCCAGCAGAACAGCACCCATGGACGCAGCGAGTCCCACACAAATTGTGGACACATCACATGTGATGTACTGCATGGTGTCGTATATCGCCAGGCCACTGTCTATGGATCCACCCGGAGAATTGACATAGATATTTATATCTCTCTCAGGGTCGTCTGAGGCTAGGTAGAGCAATTGGGCGACCATGAGGTTTGCCACTGCATCATTGATGGGCGTCCCCAACATGATGATGCGTTCTTTCAGCAGTCTGCTGAAGATGTCGTATGCACGCTCACCGCGACTCGATTGCTCGACCACCATAGGTACGAGTTGCGCCATCGGAGCGTCCTGAAACGGCGCACTGTGGATGCTGCTAGGAAGCGAGGTGCTGCTGAGGCTTTTGGAGAACTTTAAAAAATCGTCGACCATCGATGCGCTGGATTGAAGTTTCGGGGGTGCCGGAGGCGATACTATGCTGTCGAACCAGTCCTGTTATCGGCTGGTTCCACGAAAGACTAAGGAGGAAATTGATAGAGCTGCAACCTGAAAAGAGGCCATTTTCGAAGGAGGTCGTCCTGGGCCGAAATCCGATGGTTGGACCTCAGCCCTTCTTCATCTCCTTCTCGTACGCCTTTTTATCTTTCTCGGTGACCTTCATCGTCTCCTCGAGCATGGCAAATATTTGTTGTGACAGTACAGCTTGATCCAACTGATCCATCAATTCGGGCATCGATTCATAGTATGATCTCATCATATCTGCTTTGAATCCTCCCTGTGCCGCCATTTTTTCAAAATGTTCTGTCCTGTCTTTCTCTGATACCGAAAAACGATGTTCATCGATAAGGGCGTCTCGAACGAACATCCATCTCGCCTGGTTTTCCGCGTCTTTTTTCCTGGTTTCCCTGAAGGCAGGTTCGTCAAAACCGTCGGGAAGTTCTTTGTCCTTGCTCTTGGATTTGATGTCGCTGATGTACGCATCCAAATACATTTCGATGACCGCCGAGGGTACGTCGAACTTATGCAGGTCGATCATTTTTTGGATCACATCTGACTGGAAATTGTCTTTGCTGCGCTGTTCCCAACCGCTGATGAGTTGCTCTCTGATCTGCTCGCGTAGCGTTTCGGCGTTTTCAACGCGATCGTAGGTCACTTTTTTGACCATTTCGTCGTCGAGTTCGGGCAACTCGCGAATCTTCACTTCCCTGAGGGTAACCTCGTAATGGCGTTTCTCCTCGCTCTCAGATCCTGCAAATTTTACCTTCTTGGTAGCTCCGACCTTCATTCCCGTCAGCACTTTTTTCAGCTCCGGCACCAGGTTCTCGTCGCTCAGGAGAAATGGAACGCCTTCCTGCACGTCGCCCTCAACGGGTTTTCCACCCCTTAATTCGAGTCGCTGCATATCCACGAGCACGTAGGAATCTTTCTTCGCCGGGCCCTCGGCCGGAGTGATATCTGCGTGTTCTGAGAGCAGATGTGCTATCTCCTTCTCAACATCGTCCTCGCCTACCTGGTGGACGAGCTTCGAAATCTTGATCCTCGCGATCTTCTTCAGCTTGATGGTGGGGCGAACTCCGAAGCGTACGACGGCTTTCAGATCTCCTTGGTATTCGTATTCCAGATCCGTGATGGTTGGTTGACCCATCACATCGTAGTCTTTAGTGTCGAGAATGGTTGTCCGAAATGTCCGCTGTACTGCTTCTTCGGCTACTCCGTAAGCCAGCGCTTTTCCGTACACTTTTTTGACCACCGAGGCAGGTACTTTTCCCGGGCGGAATCCTTTCATCGTAGTACGGGCACGTTGCGTTCGTACCGCATCTTCAAATTCTTTGGCCAGATCGGCCGCTTCCGCATTGATCTCGAGTTCGAACTCGACATCGGAAATCTTCTTGATCTCAGTCTGCATTGTAAGGCGGGTCTCGAGTGGGTGGGTCTGCCTGATGAAATGCGCTTCTAAAGCGAGCGCGAAATCCGGTAGAGCAAACGGGTAACTGAAAAGTGCCCTCGTGGTTCGATTGTACAGGCGTTATTCAGTCTGTTTCGGCAGCTTTTCACAAAGAAGGATAACGGGTGAGATCCTAAAAATCGAGACCGACGCTGATGTAGGTGTGTCGATCGCCAAATTTGCCGCCGTCAAATGGCCAGGCGAAGTCCAGGCGAACGGGATATCCCAGAAACAGCGTGCGTATTCCGAAGCCCGTCCCAACCATGAGTTCTTCGGCACGGCGCCCCTCGCCGACCGACTCTCCAGGAAGAGCGCTCGCATCGCGGCCGCTCGTGGAGCGGCCGCCCCAGATGTTGCCCACATCGACAAAAACCTGCCCCTCGATATTGTAGAACGGTATTAACGGAACCGGTCCGGGAAGTAATGCGGCCACCAGGGGAAATCTAAATTCCGCATTGATCAGCCCGAAATTGGAGCCGTTTGCTGCGTTGATGTCAAACCCGCGCAACGGCATCACCGGCGTAGCAAAAACGAAATCAGATACATCTTCGATGGGAAAGCC
This sequence comes from uncultured Bacteroidota bacterium, assembly GCA_937893205.1. GTDB lineage: Bacteria > Bacteroidota > Rhodothermia > Rhodothermales > UBA10348 > CALBJU01. Next base: position 1,089 of record CALBJU010000398.1, on the reverse strand, counting down.
GTTCAAATCATCAAAATTTCGGTTGAGCCAATTCTGTACACCCGAGGAATAGAACACCTGTTGATGAGGACCAAATGACGTTCCTGCCGAAAGTCGGGTGGCGAAAGCGTACCGACCCTTCGCAAACGAGCTGTATGTGCGGGCATCGAAAAGGATCGTTCCGAACCGGATGGATTTGTCCGTAAAACTTGTCGGCGCTCCCGAAAATGAAACCGCGAGACGCGATCCATCCGTCGGAAACAAGTACCCTGGCGTTGTGCTGTCTTTCGTATACGTGATGCGAGGGGCCAGCAGCGTACGCGATACTGAAGGACGTGTCACATCCGTTACATCGGCTTGATTTACGCCCACGATGCCGAGTTCGACATCAATGCGGTGAAATTTGTCGAAGGGATAACTAGCCTGGATGCTCGCTCCATATTGCCGATATCGGTAGTAGGTCGGATCCACATCGGCGAAGTCGGCCAGCAGCCTTGACAGATGAAAGATCGAAACAGACCAGCCTACTCGATCAGGCAGGTAATAGTAGCCGAGCCGGTAATCCGAATTTCGCAGGTCCAACAATAGGTTAGTGGCAATCAGAAACCGATGATCTCCCAGCATATCGCTGAACATCAATTGAGTCACACCTTGGACGCCGTAAAGCGCATCATACCCCGCTGCTCCATATACGATGTCTGGAGAAAAACGAAGTTTGTAAGGCTGTGCGATGAATTCGCCATCCTCATCCACCAGCGGTCCCGAAGCCGGAGAAAGGAACGCCTTGTAGGGCTCTTCGGCTCGGGCGAGACCATGATCGAGAAGCGACTCAAAATCGACTGTGATACCACGCGCAAACGAGTCTACGGGAAGGTCTATGGGATCTCGATCACTGAGCGCAAGCAATGCTTCCAAACCCGGATTAACGAGACGCTCAATCAGGGAATCGGGAAGAGACGCAAATCTCGCCGGAGGAGGGCGTAGCCGCTCACGACTGCGCGGGTAGGCTTCCCCATTCACCGCGTCTCTGAGGAACGGATTCGCGTCAACCCGGCTCCGACCTGCCACGGTCAGGGCTGGCGCCTCTCTGAATTCGCTCTGGTCCACGCG
>CALBJU010000397.1 GCA_937893205.1 uncultured Bacteroidota bacterium | reverse complement strand
TGATTGGATAGATGAAAAAGTCCGACCTGAAGCGTATCGGCGTGAAAATTACCGTTGAGCTTCAGTGAGCTCGAGATAGATGAACTTCGATCCGCCTGGATGCCAACCCGCCCGGATGCTCTGTTCAGAGTTATTCCAGGAATAGACAGATTAGAACTCTCTGAATAAATCTCAAAGCGAAGGGAATCTGGGGACCAATCAATTTCGGCGTTGATCGATGCTTGGCCCTGCAGACTCGGAAAGGTGGGAGAGAGGTTGGAGATAAGCGAAGCGTCGTGTACAACGACCTCGACCGAGGTGTGTATTCCAGGGGAGCCCGCTGGCATGCGTTCAGCAGCCGCGTCGAAGGCAAGCAATTCCCTCAGAGCCAGCTGAACAGCTTCATCGTCGGTCGCCGGCGACGCGTAGAGCGATTTGTCCAGTTCAAGATCTATCGCTGTGCGAAATCCAGCGATCCAGGCCGTTGCGAGTGAAGTCAGCGTTGGAATCGATGCTTCGCTTTCGACACTCATGTCGAACATGTCGGATTGGAAGTCGAGCACGGGCAGCCCCGAACCAGGAGTATTTACCCGAACGGCCATCCGGTGGGCGGGAACGCTAGCGGTACTGTCGTTCACCGTCAGAAGGGATTCACGTACATCAATTCTGATTTCAGCCTCGAGGGCGCGATTCCAGTTCAGGGATGCCCGCGCTGTGAGTTCTGCATTGATGGTTGAACGAAGGCTCGAAAATCCCAGGAGTGGTCCAACATCAGCACGTTCAAGAGCGATGGTAGCCACAAGAAAAGGGCGCTCGGAGAGGCTGAGGCTCCCATTCGTGACGATCGTCCCGGATCCTTCCCGTACTGTAATATCACCTGATATCGATTCAGGATCGAGTGTGAGCGCCAGATCAACAGCTTGGACCCGTCTGGATCTCCAGGATACATCTCTAAGGGCAGCTTTCACCGCCGAATACACAGAATCGCGGCCGACCGAAAAGCCATTGGTTTCGATGGTCCCTGTAATTGAGGTGCGCAGTCTGGCTCGATTGGTCCACTGATAGAGATCCAGATTTCTGATTAGAATCGACACATCGTGTCTCAACGTGTCGACTGGAGATCCTTGGAAGGAGAACGACCCCTCCAAACCCGCGTCGTCCGCAGTAAGACTGACAGAGCCGGCCAGGTTAACAGACAACTCGCCAGACTCGGACATCCTGATCACGCCGCGTGATTGCATTTCGAAATCGGTGGTGTCGACTCGAATATCCCGCATCCACCGGTTGTTGGTCGGCAACAGACTTCGGACGTCGGATGCGATGATTCGAGTTTTCGCAGCTGAGACATCGTAGCCCAGAGAGTCGGGATATCCCGCGACTGTTCCGGATAGTTGAAAGGAGGAGCCGCCTTTTTCCAGATCGAACCATGCAACGGTCAGGTTCGAGAGCGGGCCTTCGATATGTGTTCTGACGACGGCTTCTCCTCGGAGCGGAAGTTCTGGGATCAGCAGCGAAATCTCGTCAAAACTAACCCTGGAACGGTCCAAATCGAGCTGGAATGGAGCGTTAAACCAGGCAAGGTTGCTATCGCCTGGTTCGACATAGCCCCGAAAATTGAATATCGAGCCACTTGTCTGTATTCGGGCTTGAGTGATCATTATGCGGCCATCTTGAAACACAATCTGACTCGCCCCATTTTGTAGGGTCAGGTCGGGATCCACCAGATGCCCCGAAATCTGTAGGAGATCAATTTGTCTCTCGCCTTCCTGCCAGTCGATCTGGGCAGTCAGTGACAAATGCTCGATAGTGGATACCTTTTCACGATCCGGAAGATCAGGAGACGCGACTCCAGTTGAATACGTCGTGCGTATAGTGGCATCGCGAATGTTAATAAACGCACCTTTGAAGCTCCACGCACTTGCTGAGTCCGCTTCAGTTTCAATCTTTGGTGCCATCATGTGCTCCAGCGTAGAAATCCCGGCACTATCAAGTGTCAGATGTAACTCTGGCTGATACAGCGTTAGCTCGCTGATTGAGAATGACCGACTGAAGATCGAACTCCACTTGGGCCGTATTACGAGTGAGTCGACACGGAGCACGACCTCGCCGCTGTCCGTTATCACGGCCACGTCTGATGCGTAAAGCGAGTTGAAAATGTTGCCGTCGAGACGTCCGATGGAGAGCGAACCGCTGTAGGATTGCGCAAATTGATTTTGGACGTAACGGCTCAGTTCTTCCCGACCGACTTCTGTGCGGGTCGCTGCGAAGAAGGCAACGATGAGTACAAACACTACGGCAGAAACCGTGTGCAGCGTACGTCGGGGAATCT
>CALBJU010000396.1 GCA_937893205.1 uncultured Bacteroidota bacterium | reverse complement strand
CAGAATTTGAAGGCGCTCGCGTGACGGCGAACGTTTACACGACGATGGAAGAGCTGGAACGCTTCTGTGACGCGATGGAGCATCTGGCCAACAACGGTCTGCCTTCCGAGTACATCACCGAGGAATGAGCGGCGAAAAGCGCGTTGCGCTGATCGGTGGAGGATTGGTCGGGTTGGCCTCGGCCTATGCGATTTCGAAGCGCTGGCCCGGCGCTCGAATCGAGGTGCTGGAAAAGGAGGATCGGGTCGCAGCACATCAGTCGGGTCGAAATTCGGGCGTCATCCACTCGGGGATATACTATACGCCTGGCTCGATGAAGGCTGTATTGTGCCGGGAGGGTCGCTCGCAGTTGGTCAGCTTCTGCCGGGATCACCACGTTTCATATGAGACCTGCGGCAAAGTGATTGTTGCGGTTGGCCAAGCCGAAGTGTCCAGATTGGATGCCATCTTCCGTCGAGGTCAGGAAAATGGTATTCGCTGCATTATGCTGTCTCCGGGCGAACTGTCAGAAATTGAACCGTACGCTCGCGGCGTACAGGCAATACACGTTCCGGAAGCGGGAATTGTAGATTTTTCGGCCGTTGCGAATCGCCTGAAGGAAATTCTTCTGGAAATGGGTCATCAAGTGAGTACAGGAGCGCCGGTGACGGCCCTCAAACAGCTGGAGGATAGGGTTCTGGTTACTACGGAAGGATCCTCAAGACGGTATGACCTGATGATCAATTGCGCCGGACTCCACTCTGACCGGATAGCAAGAATGGCCGGTGCTGATCCCGGAATGCAGATCGTTCCCTTTCGCGGCGTGTATTACGAACTGAGAGAGCAGGCCCAAAAGTTCTGCCAAAATCTGATTTATCCCGTACCCGACCCCGCATATCCTTTTCTCGGTGTGCATTTTACGCGGACGATCGACGGACGAATCGAAGTGGGCCCCAATGCCATACTCGCCACCGGAAGGGAAGGGTACTCGCTATCTCAAATCAGTACCCGAGACCTTCTCGAAGCCGTTCGGTTTCGAGGTTTCCGTCAAATGGCCAGAGCTCACTGGCGTAAAGGTGTAGTCGAAGTGCGGCGGACACTTTCCAAGCGAGCGTACGTCCGTGCGCTACGCACTATGGTGCCTGCAATTTCGGTGGACGATCTCATTGGGTGCAGATCCGGAATACGGGCACAGGCGATACGCGAAGATGGGTCTATGGTCGATGACTTCGTGTTTGTCGAGCAACCCAACATGCTCCACGTGTGCAATGCACCGTCCCCCGCGGCCACTGCCTGCCTGGCTATAGGCGAGGCAGTGGCCGACCGGGTTGCCGATAGAATGTAGTTCCAAAGGGCGGCAGCGTTATTCAGCCGCTTTAGCGTCCATGCTGTTCGGTCCCGCGCCAAAATGTGACATCATGAGAGCCGCGCCAGCCAGGCCAAGGTCCTTCATGAACATGCCGGTCGCCATCTGATCGCCTGCCATAAATCCGGATCCCCAGACGAAGAGTACTGTGGAAAGAAGAAATCCGGCCAGAACCAGCGCCGCGAGTTTTGTTCGGTAGCCCAACAAGACCGCAACTCCACCGACAATAATCAGGATGCCAGTGAGATAGACGACGATTGTTGGAGCGGGCAGAAACGATGGAACCATTCCGCCATCCACCATGCCTTGCGCGTCGGTGAGGTGACCAAGTCCAAACATCAGAAAAGGGGCTGCGAACATAATTCGGCCAATAAGAGGGGCGTATTTCATGACAATTAAGGTTTCATGACAATTAAGGGTTCGTTGATAGTGTCCTATGGTGGGAGCCTTGTCGTCCACCTACTGAGTCACGCAGATGACGAGTGAGTTACAGTGGTTCAAACAAAATTTGTTAAGCGGCTTTACTCCTCCACATTTTTGGCGTCCATGCTCATAGGTCCAGGCCCGAAGTGATAAATCATGAGGGCTGCTCCAGCAAGAGCAAAGTCCTTCAGAAACATTCCCGTCGCAACCTGTTCACCCGCAGCAAAGCCCGATCCCCAGATCAGAATTGACGTGCCAAGAAGAAAGAAGAAGAGGAATAGCGCAGCTTGTTTTGTCTTGTAGCCGGCCGCTATGGCAAGACCTGCTAAAATGATCGCTATGCCTGTTCCAATGACGATAAAAGTGGGGAAGGGTAAGAACGATGGAACCATTCCTCCATCAACCATGACCTCGGTGGCGGTCAAGTGCCCTGCACCGAAAAACACAAAAACTGCGGCGAAGAGAATTCGCCCAACCAGGGGAGCATATTTCATATCAACCTCGGTCTTGGTGAGGTGGGTCTGGCCTCGATCCGGGTGGGAGGGAAGCGAGCCAGTCTCCATCTATGTAGAGGGTAGGGAACTGATATTCAAGTGGAGGGGCTGTAACGAACACCCACATCGGTCATCCCAACAGGTGAATTCCACTTTTTCTTTTTCCGCCGTGGTACCCATACCCGATCAGCCATTTCTCCGACATAGTTTCAGCGTTTTCGCCCGCGAACAGGATTGCGACCCCGCTTGGGAGGATGTTGGCGACCGTAGTCTGTTCAGTGCTGCTTCCTCTTGCTTGTTTTGGACAGATCGGAGCTCAACTTTCGGCGCAGGGGTGGTGAACGGATTTTGATCGGTCGACCATTGATCTCAGCGAACTGTCTGTAAATGTGCGCCGAGACGCCATCCCTTCGATCGATCGTCCGAAGTTTGTAACCATCCGCGGTGCTGAGGGATGGCTCAAGAAACGCGAACCCGTGATATCGGTGGTTGTTGATGGGCAGGCTCGGGCCTATCCGCTTCAAATTCTGACGTGGCACGAAATCGTAAATGATGAGCTGGCTGGTGTGCCGTTGATAGTGACGTTTTGCCCTCTGTGTTACAGCGCTCTAGTATTTCAACGCACCATTGAGGGAGACGTGTACGATTTTGGTGTTTCGGGCATGTTGAGACATTCTGATCTCGTCATGTACGATCGTCAGACGCATTCCCTGTTTCAGCAACTGAACGGTGAGGCTATCGTCGGAACACTGACCGAGCGCCGGCTGACACCCGTGGCGGCTCAAATCATCTCTTTTGAACAGTTCGCATCTGCGTTTCCTGATGGGGAGATTTTATCCCGTGAAACGGGCCATTCCAGAGAGTATGGACGCAACCCGTATCCCGGATATGACGACATTGACGATAAACCCTGGCTGTTCAAAGGTGAAACGGACGGCAGACTGAGGCCGATGGAGAAGGTGGTCACGGTGGAGTTGGGTGGCGTCGCCAAAGCCTATCCGCACTCGGTCTCGAAGCGCGAAAAAGTTATCAATGATGTTGTAGGCGGCGTTGACCTGGTGGTATTTCACGCGTCGAAAGGCGCTCTTTCTGCACTCGACAAAGCGTCGATATCCGGCTCAAGAAATCTGGGGTCGACGGGTGTCTTTCGACGTGAGCTGGAAGGTCGACTCTTGATTTTTGAGGCTAAAGGCAATCGATTTCGAGATCTTAAGACGCAGGTCGCTGTGGGATGTAACGGGATTGGCTGTTGAAGGCCCCCTGGCAGGTGTTAGGTTGGAGGCTATTCCACACTCGGATATGTTTTCTTTTGCGTGGTTCGTGATTCACCCAGAATCGCTCGTGCACGAATAATGGGCGGAGGGGTCAGGCTCGTCAGGTCAGCCGAACCCAAGATTGCCCATCATTGAGTCGCTGAACCCATGTTCACACTCGATTTTCAGGACCTTCGATGTTGTCGGATGTCTCAGTTCAAGACCTGTAGCTGCAAGAAGCATCCTGTCCACGTGGAAATTCTCCTTGAAGAACCTGTTGTGCGCATCATCGCCAAATTTACGGTCTCCCACTATGGGGTGAAAAATATGCTTGAAGTGCCTCCTGATCTGATTCTTCCGGCCGGTTTTCGGCCGAATCTCTACCAGTGAATACCGGACGCTGGCGTAGCGACCCACTCGAAAGGGGAGCTCACAGGTGGACAGCGTCAGGAATTCGGTTTGAGCTTCCTGAGCGGGCTTGTTATTAACTCTGTGGCGATCCGTAGTGCGATCATAAATTGGCTTGAGGGCATAATCGATCGTGTCGGTCTCGGGCGTCCAACCCCTCACGATTGCCATGTACTTCTTCTTGATCTTGTGGCCCGCAAAATCACTGGCAACTATTGAGGCTATCTCAGAATTGCGCGCAAAAAGGAGAACTCCCGAAGTTGGTTTGTCCAGGCGGTGAACAGGATATACCCGTTCACCAATCTGATCCCGAAGCGTCTGGAGAGCAAACACTTTCTCTTGGGCATCAATCTTTGAGCGGTGCACCAACATCCCTGCGGGCTTGTCGATGGCGATCAGTTGATCGTCGATGTACAGGATGGGAAGCATCTTCCTCCTTCCGAATCATGGAGGGGTTCACTAGATATCGACTTCCTTTTTCTTCAGGATGAAAAGGCCGTAGTAACCACCGGTTACCACAATGGCACCACTCTTGAAATACGGGTAGTTGCTCCACGAAACACCACGACCGCCGACGGGCGACGTGTCAAAGTAGGCTGTTTCAAAGGGATGCACGGGGTCTGATATATCCAGGATGTGAAGGCCGGCCGAGGTGGTGGATTGATACAGCAGATTCCCTTTCACGTACATGTTGTGATCCGTCTCAGTCGTTTCGGCGATGAACTCGCCGGCCAACTCGGGCTCATCAAGGTCGATCAGATCCCAGATAAGGGTTCTCGTACCATCGACCAGGTTGCGCGCTTCGTCCAGCTCGTCATTCAGGTAAAAATACCGTTGATCCTCCGAAAACCACCCCTGGTGTGCGTAGGCGACGTTTGGGTAATCTGCTATGGAGAGTGAAACGGGGTTGGCCTTGTCCGTTACATCTGCTATAGAAAGCGCAGTTTCGTTGGATCCAACGCAGATTTCCTTTCCCTGGTGCTCGGTGTCAGGTCCGTGGTAGACAACGCATTGCGCGTCGTGCGAATACCCGGTACCGCCCCGTCCGGTCGATCCGTCCGTGAAGCAACCGGCAAACACCGGAGCTGCCGGCTCACGCAAATCAATCATGTGCAGACCGCCACCGCACGTTTCACCACCTGCACTGCTTCCCACCGAGTACGCAAATCCTGTTTCTTCGTTGATAACGATGTTATGAGCGCTGAAAATACCTGAATAGTGGGCCGTTTCTTCAAATGTAACAGGTTCAGTTACATTACGAAGTTGTGTGAGGTCGAAAATCTGAATTCCGTGCTCTCCGGCACCATCAGCCACGATATAGGCGTGATTCTTATACACTTTCATATCCCGCCACACGCTCATCGTTGCGGTTGCCGGCATATCGAGTTCGCCCAGATAAATCGGGTTGTAGGGGTCGGTGACGTCCACAAAGGACGTCTGGTTGGAAAGACCCACAATGGCGTATTCGCGGCCAGTCTCGGGGTCTTCCCAGCCCCAGAGGTCATTGGTTCTGATCCCCCGATCGGCACCGAGATCCTTCATGGACACGAATGAGGTCATGTCAACATCTTTACAGGGAAAATCGCCTGCCAGGTTGTCTTCACACTCGATGAGCTCTCCAGCCATTGATTCATAGCCGAACGATTCGTTTTCCAGGGGCTTACTGAACATCCAACCATTTTCACCTCTCTGCGCGGCGAACGCTACTCCAGCGCGATTATCATACCCAGGGGCTCCGATCACGGCGAGTCCGTCGCTGGCAGCGAGAGAAGCGCCAAACTGACCTCGGGACCTAAGCTCGTGCGTTTTGAGCAGGTGGCTTCCCAGAACATCTCCGGACTCGTGGTCGAGGTCAAACTGATAGATTGCTCCCGTTCCACGCCTTCCCCCAAACCCCGGCGATCCTACCCAGAGTGCATCGCCCGTGCTGGCAAGAGAGGATCCAAAGCCTTCGTTTCTGACGGACGCATAGGGAGACAGTCTTCCGGCGAACGCCCATTCGCCGGTCTCGTCATCCAGTTCAAACAGAACCACAATTCCCGTTCGGTCGGCGACGCCAGGTAGGCCGACGGCAAGTTTGTTTCCGCCCAGTAGCAGGGAAGCACCCGTCCGCGCCGACTCTTGCCGAACTCGCGTGTTCAGTTTGCCCCGAGATGCCCACTCGTTATTCAAAGAATCAAACGTAAAGGCGAACACTGCGCCTTCACCCTCATCGACGCCAGTAGCCGATACGATGGCATGGTTTCCGTCGACGGCGATTACGGTGCCGAACTGATCTCCCTCGCGATTTTCGTCAGCCGCCAGTTGGCCGGTAGCCATCCAGGCTCCGTCGGACGTCCTCCGGTAGGTGCTCACGGCACCTGCTGCTTCATCGGATTCTGGCGTTCCGACGAGAAGAAGGTCTGCGCTCAGGGCGACGGATGCTCCGAATTTATCGTCCTCACCCGCTATCGAAGACGATTGAATCCAGCCGTTTTGCGGGTTACGGTTAAAGATGTAGACCATTCCTGCATCCGGGGCGCCAACCACCATCATATCCCCATAGGTGGACAACGCCGCGCCGAATCCATCGACTTCTCCGAGGGATCCCGCTGCGCTCAGTCGGTCCTGCTCGATCCAGGAGCCGTCTTCTCCCGTTGAAAAAACGTACACGGCGCCGGGAATCGCCGACTGGCGTCCATCACCTACGATTACCTGATCGCCAGAGACCACCACGACCGATCCGAATTGTTGGGCGAGTGTTGGTGAGCAAAACAGGATCAACAAGAAGAGAGAAAAAGAGAAGCGAGGCATAATCGGGTCGCTCAAGAATTGTGAGTTGAAGCCTCGAAAGATCGGTCATGAAGACCAGAATTGCGGAGCAGATCAACAAACACCTGAATCATTCACCAGCCACGGCGAACCCAACTGTGGCTCTGATTGTCCGAAATGAACAAAAAAAGGCCCGCTACGGTCGTAGCGGGCCTTTCAGATCAACGTGTGATCCCGGTAGGGTTCGAACCTACGACCCTCTGATTAAGAGTCAGATGCTCTGCCAGCTGAGCTACGGGATCATGTAATTACTGGCCGTGATAATTCGGTCGGGTCAATAGGTTTCTGATCTGTTCATGTTTTCTTAGTTAAGAAACAATGCATGCCCGACGGGATCGGCGCAGAAAAGTCGTCGAGTGGACCTACGCAATACCCTGCGGCCCACTCATATGCGGTGGTTGCATTAGCGGCGATCCCATTGTATCGTTTAGCCGCATGGCGTCGGGCTTCCTTCCGAACGTCTTCCTTGATGTATTTCCTTTCGAAGTCGCGGTTCAATCTGTTAGCAAATGCCGGTCCATGATGTTGTAATTGTAGGTGGAGGTGGGGCTGGACTACGAGCCGCTATCGCGGTCGCAGAAAAGAATCCATCGCTGAGTATCGCGCTTGTGAGCAAGGTTTATCCGATGCGCAGCCATACGGTGGCCGCCGAGGGTGGTGCGGCAGCGGTAATCAAGGACTTCGACAGCTTCGAAAATCATATCTACGACACCATTTCGGGAGGCGATTGGCTGGTCGATCAGGATGCCATCGAACTGTTTGTCAAGGAAGCTCCAAACGAGATGATCCAGATGGAGCACTGGGGATGTCCCTGGAGTCGCGAACCGGATGGAACGGTTGCCGTGAGGCCGTTTGGGGGAATGAAGAAGGAGCGCACCTGGTTTGCCTCCGACAAGACAGGATTCCATATGCTCCACACGCTGTTCCAGACGTCGCTGAAGTATTCCAGCATCGTTCCATACGACGAATGGTTTGCTACCAAGCTCTTGGTGGAAGACGGCCGTTGTCAGGGAGTGGCTGCTCTGGACCTGCGAACCGGGCGACTTGAAGTTATTGCTGGTCGGTCGGTGGTGATTTGTACCGGAGGCGCGGGCAAAGTCTTTCCTTTTACAACAAACGGAGCCATCAAAACCGGCGATGGAATGTCTCTCGCCTATCGCGCGCGCGTTCCTCTGAAGGACATGGAGTTCGTTCAGTACCACCCGACGGGTCTTCCGGGAACGGGCATCCTCATAACTGAAGCCGCTCGGGGAGAAGGGGGTATTCTTGTAAACAGTGAGGGCTACCGGTATCTCCAGGATTACGACCTGGGAACACCTCTGGATGTCACGGATCCCAACCACCCGGTGAAGAAAAGCATGGAACTCGGGCCTAGAGATCGCCTGAGTCAGGCTTTCATTCACGAGCAGAAGAAGGGACGAACGATCAAGGGGAAATTTGGAGACGTTCTCCATCTGGATGTGCGACACCTTGGTGAGAAGCGCATCGACAGCAAGATTCCGTTCGTCCGCGAACTCGCCAAAAAGTACGCCGGAATCGATCCGGTCTATGAGCCAATACCCATTCGTCCCGTTCTGCATTATTTCATGGGTGGAATTGATACCGACATCACAGGCGCTACGACGCTTCCAGGGCTCTATGCAGCAGGTGAAGTAGCTTGCGTATCAATCAACGGGGCCAATCGACTGGGGTCGAATTCCCTCACTGAACTTCTCGTTTTTGGAGCGCGGGCAGGACTAGCCGCCGCTGATTTTGCGCTCAATCAACCGCCCGTTGATCTGGCTCCACTGCGCAAGCAGGTGGTAGATGAAGATGCGCGCATAACCAGGGCATATCTGACCAAATCGGGTGGTACCGAGCGAATCTCAACCATCCGTACCGAGATGCGCGACACTATGGAGGAGGGGGCGGGAATCTATCGGACGGACGAAGGACTGAAAGCGACGTGCGATAAACTGGCAGAATTGAGAGAACGCTTCGCCAACATTTCGCTGGATGATCGGAGTTTCACCTACAACACGGAATTGATTTCGGTGCTGGAACTGGATGCCATGCTGGATGTCGCCGAGGTGGTCGCGCACAGTGCTCTCGCGCGCAAGGAGAGCCGCGGATCGCATCAGCGAACAGATTTTCCGAAGCGGGATGACGAGAGCTACCTGCGGCACTCGATGGCCTATCGAGGTGAGGGATCGCCGAGGATTGACTACAAGGATGTCGTAATCACACGCTGGCCCCCTGGCGAGCGCGTATATGGCCAGGAACAGAGCAAATGACTGAAACAGATATAAATACAACGATCGAGGAGGTCGCTACAATAGAGCTCGAGGTGTTTCGGTATCGACCCGAAAAGGCTTCTGCTCCCAGTTTCGACACGTTCACTGTGCCCCTTCACGATGAATGGGTTCTGCTCGACGCGCTGAATCATATCAAGGACGAAATCGACGGCTCATTGTCCTACCGGTGGTCCTGCCGGATGGGCGTGTGTGGCAGTTGCGGTATGATGGCCAATGGGGAAGCGGTCCTGACCTGTGCAGCTTTTCTGAAGGATTATGCTCCCGGTCCCATTCGCATCGAGCCGCTTGCCAATTTCCCGGTTGCCCGGGATTTGATCGTCGGCATGGACGACTTCATGGAGAAACTCAATCGGGTCAAGCCATGGGTCATCAATGAAAATGGAAAGTCGGTTGAGGAAGGCGAATATCTTCAGACACCCGAAGAGCTCGACGACTACGTACAGTACACGATGTGTATCAACTGCATGCTCTGCTACTCTGCGTGCCCCATCTACGGAATGGAACCCTCCTTCATTGGACCCGCTGCTCTCGCACTTGCACAGCGGTACAATCTGGATCTTCGCGATCACGGTAATGAGGAGCGGATGGATATTCTATCTTCAGACGAGGGGATCTGGCAGTGCACGTTTGTCGGCGAGTGCTCAGAGGTGTGCCCCAAACATGTTGATCCCGCCGGAGCCATTCAGCGCTACAAGGTGGAGGCTACTAACAACTGGTGGAAGTCGAAACTCATGCCGTGGAGTAACTGACGGTGTCGTACGGCAGGTATAAAAAATATCACCCCTTACTCTATCGCCCCAGACATCCGATTCTCTGGTGGATTAAAAAGTGGGCCTACACACGGTTTATTCTGCGGGAGATGACCAGTCTGGCGGTCATGTTTTATGCTATAGTGCTGGTGTTGTACGTCAACGCTGTCGCCAAGGGACCCGAAGCGTTCGCGGCGTTCTCAGAGTGGCTGGCCAGTCCGCTGTCGATTACGTTGCACTCGGTGGCGTTTTGCTTCGCCGTTTTTCACAGCTATACATGGTTCAATCTTGCACCGAAGGCCATGGTGATCCGCGTGGGCAAGAAAAAAATACCTGGATCGGCGATCATGGCAGCGAACTACGCGATGTGGGCGGCCGTTTCGGTTGCATTGTACTGGGTTTTTACCACCATTTGAGTAAGCAGACAGATGGATAAAAGATCGAACGAACCTTTCTGGTGGGCGCTTTTTGGGGCGGGTGGTGTAGTTGCTGCCCTGACGGTACCTGTGCTTCTGCTACTCACTGGCATTGCGTTTCCGCTGGGATGGTTGCCTGCGCCAACCCATGATTCCCTGTACGCGCTGTTCAGTCACTTGCTGGTGCGCCTCGCCATTCTGGTAATTGTATCGTTGTCCGCTTTTCACTGGGCCCACCGATTCCGATTCACATTATATGACGGACTGCAGATCAAACATTTAAATGCGCCAGTCGCTTTCATATGTTATGGGTCTGCCATTGCCTTCACCGTATTCGCAGCTGTTTCTCTCTATACGTTTTAGAGGTGTCGCACCATGGAATTACCCGACCATGAATTGAAGAGACTTGGGAGCGAATCGATTCCAGAGGCGCTGGAAAAAGCATACCACTATCGTCTTTTGAACGAGCCTCTCGAGGCCGAGAGTATCTGTTTGGATATTCTTGAGGTCGATCCCGAGAATGGAGAGGCCTTGATCATTCTGATTCTCGCGCTCACAGACCATTTTTCGAAACGACTTCAACCTGCGTATCGCGACGCCCGTGCCCTTTTGGAGCGTCTACCTGACGACTACAGTAAGATGTACTATGAAGGGTTGATTTTCGAACGCAGGGCGAAGGCCAGCTTCCATGCGGGACAGCCGGCCTCGGGCCATGTTGCGTACGGGTGGTTTCAGCGTGCTTTAAAATGCTTTGATGCTGCCTCCAAAATGAGTCCGGCAGAAAATGCAGATGCCGATCTACGATGGAACACGGTCATCAGAATCCTTGAGCGGTATCCAGAAATTTGCCCGACTCCGGTCGACCTGTCGGAGCCGTATTTGGAGTAATCCAAGTCACTCAGAGCTTTGTGTATAAAAAACACCTCCTACGGATCGCGGGAGGTGTTTTTTTTGGCTCAGTCAGCTCGAGCCAAATTTAAAGTGTGCCCAGGACTGGAGTCGACCATTATACCATAACATCAAGTGAGACAATGATAAATAAGAATTTCGTTTTAACAGGTTAAGATAAAGGTTAAGAAATCGTGGCGTTACACCGACTTCGTATGGCGGATTCGCAGCGAGCATTCGTTCCACTATCAGAATGTAATCGTTTCCAACCCTCTCAGCCAGTCGCGCGAGCCCGCAACATGCGCTTGTACTACCACACGGGTCTTAATTCCAGCATGTGGCACTTTGCCAATCAACTAACAATTGAGCCAACTCA
>CALBJU010000395.1 GCA_937893205.1 uncultured Bacteroidota bacterium | reverse complement strand
CAGGCGTGATAATTTGAAAACCTGCATGCCGTGCTGGCCGGCTCCGTCGGCGACGATGAATGCGTGGTCCTTGTACACCTTCATATCCCGCCAGACAGAATTGTTGGCGCCCGGCGTCTTATCCATATTACCGAGATAGATCGGATTGTACGGATCGGTGACTTCGACAAAGGCGGCTCCGTCGGTCCGCCCTACGATGGCGAACTCGCGGCCTGACGCTGGATCGATCCAGCCCCAGATATCGTTCATGCGCGTTCCCCGGCGACCACCAAGATCACGCAGAGACAGGAACGACTGAATATCCACGTCCTGACACCGGAATCCAGCGGCGTCACCGTCCTCGCATTCTACCATTTCACCCGTGAACGACTCCATAGCGCCCTTATCATGGAGCACGATGCTCGACTGAGACCAGTCGCCCCCCATCTGATTGAACACGACGGCGGCTCCTTCGCCATTGTCATACCCGGGTGTCCCTACCGCCACAAAATCGGGACCCGCCGTGAGGGATCCGCCCGCCGCGCTGCGCAGCTGAAGCCCTTCGACCTTAATCATGCCTTTGGCCGCGAAATCCTTCATCATGTTGCTGGGCTGGTACGCGTAGACTGCGCCGACCCGATCGTTGGCGCCCGGCGCTCCGATCCACACCATATGATTGGCATCGTGAGTCATCGAGCTCCCAAACAGCTCATTTCCGGAGGCAGTAGACGGCGTAAGACGGAGCGTGAAATCAAATGCCATTGTCTCTGTATTCCAATGGTAGACACCGACTCCGCCAATTCTTCCCTCGTATCCCGGAGCGCCAATCATTGCGTGTCCGTGATGCAAATACAAGGACGATCCAAACATCTGGTTTTCACCAGCCACCGGCATCGTGAGCTTCTGGACTTCCTGCCATTCGCCCGATTCGTCTTGCGTGAACACGAGCACCGCGCCCGTGCCCTCGTTTGCCCCGGGATAGGACAGCAACGCCATGTCTCCGTCGACGGAGATCTGGCCTCCGAGTTGATCGCCCGCTTCTAAGTCCTCGCTCCCAAGATGACCCGTCATCGGCCACGAACCGTCATCCGCTCGCGTGAAGATGTGCGCCATACCCGAGTTTTCCTGATCGCCAGGTGCGCTGACTCCCACCTGGTCGCCACGAATGCTGACCGCAGATCCAAAGCCGATACCAAAGCCATTAAGCCTGGCAACGCTCGACCACGAGCCGTCATCGCCGCGCTGAAAAATGTAGGCTGCCTCCTCCACAGGAGCCCCTACGACCAGATAATCGCCATCTGCCGCCAGAGAACGTCCAAAACCATCCTCTTCTGCCGTTTCCATGGGCGAGCGGAGCATGCCGCTCTCCATCCATGAACCGTCATCGGTGCGTTCATAGGTGAAGACCATGCCTGCCGTCACGCGATTGCCGCTTTCTCCGGCAAACAGGACGCCGTCGGTGGCCGCGGTTGCGGCGCCAAATCCTTGTGAATAGGCTGAGCCTGTAAAGAGCAACAGAGCAACGCAGATTTTAAGTGTACGCATTAGAACGTTTGGTCTTGAGGTGGGTGATTGATCGATCAAGAAGTGCGACTGCCTATTTCTACGGCGCCGCGGTGCTAAATGTCAATTTCGCGTTTCTTGATCATATACAGGCCTTGCAGGATGTCTGTGACCACGATGGTGCCGCTTTTGAACCACGGGTAGTTGCTCCAAGAGCCTCCACCGGCTCGGTCGTCAGACACCGTATCGAAATAAGCTACTTCCACTGGGTTTCTGGGATCCGAGATATCCAGAATGCGCAGGCCCGATACATAATTGGACTGGTACATCAGATTGTCCTTGATGTAGAGGTTATGGTCCATGCTGGTTTCCTCGGCAATATGCTCTTTCACCATAATGGGATCATCGAGATCCTGCACGTCGAAGATCAACGTGCGCGTTCCTTCCACCAATCCCTGAACTTCGTCGGCTTCATCATTGATATAGAAAAAACGGTGATCCTCGGTAAGCCATCCCTGATGCGTGTAGGCAATACTGGGATACGTGGCGCGTGAAATCACAGTTGGATTGTCCTTGTCCGTCACATCTGCGATGGAGAGCGCCACTTCATTTGAGCCGAGGCAAATCTCTTTTCCAGCGTGTTCCGTATCGGGACCGCGATAAATAACGCACTGAGCGTCATGAGTATTGCCCGTACCGTTGCGCCCCGTGCCAACGTGCGAGAAGCATCCCGCAAACGTCGGGTTCAACGGCTCGCGGATATCAATCATGTGTAGCCCTCCGCCGCACGTGATGCCCCCCATCTTGGAGGCAACCGAATAGGCAAAGCCTGTTTCCTCGTTGATCACAATGTTGTGAGCGCTGGCTATCTGATCGTATAACACGTCGGCGTCGAATTCTACTGGAGCGTTCTCCACGCTGAGCAGCCGGTCGAGATCGAAAACCTGCATGCCGTGTGGTCCGGAGCGGTCCGAGACGATGTAGGCATGACCCTTATAAACCTTAATGTCGCGCCAGGAAGAGGCCGTTGCTCCTTCGGTCATGGCCAGATTGCCCAGATAGACCGGATTCATCGGGTCGGTTACTTCCACGAAAGCCGTGCCGTCGGTCCGGCCCACAAGTGCAAACTCGCGCTCGGAGTCTTCATCCATCCAGCCCCAGATGTCGTTCATGTGCGTCCCGCGCACGCCTCCGATGTCTCGGATTGAAAGAAACGACTGAACATCCATCCCATCACAGGCATAGCCGGCCGCCTCTCCTTCTTCGCATTCGATGGTCGTGCCGGTGAACGAATCAATCGCGCCATTGTCATGATAAACGACCTGTGCCTCAGCATACCCATCATCGGACACATCAAGTACGAAGGCTCCCCCCTCTCCCAGATCGTATCCGGGTGATCCGATTACCACGAAGTCAGGTCCTGCGGCCAGCGCGGCGCCGATTCCGCCACGGAATTTGGTCCCTGCAATCTCGACGACTCCATTGGCGTCGAAATTGCGCATCATATTGCTCGGATTGAACGAATAAACAGCACCCATACGGGCGTTCGCTCCCGGCGCCCCGATCAACACATTATGATCCGGATCATGCACCTGTGCCGCACCAAACAGCTCGTTTCCCGAGGCTGCGGCTGGAGAAAGGCGAAGCGAGTAGTCAAAAGCTCCGGTTTCATCATTCCATTGAAATACGCCAACAGCGCCCGTGCCCGATTCATAGCCGGTCGCTCCGATCATGGCGTTCCCGTGATGCAGATAGATCGAGGAGCCGAACAGCTGACTGGGCGATGACACGGGCAGCGTGATTTGTTGAATCTCACTCCAGCTTCCATCATCCCCTTCTCTGAACGCGATAACCACACCGGCTTCATCATTTGCTCCCGGATACGAGAGCATGGCGAAATCACCATCCACGGCAACAGCCGCTCCTGCGAGATCGCCTGGGGCCATTTCCCGATTTTCCAGGTGGCCCGTCATTGGCCAGGAGCCGTCGTCGGCGCGCGTGAAGATGTGTGCCATTCCAGGATTCTCCCGGTCGCCTGGCGCTGCTACAATGATTTGCTCTCCACGAATCCCGACTGCGCTACCAAAGCCGATCCCGAATCCGTTGAGTCGTGCTACGTTCGACCACGAACCGTCATCCCCGCGCTGAAATATGTAAGCTGCTTCTTCGACAGGAGCGCCTACAACAAGAAAATCATCATCAGCAGCCATCGTTCGACCGAATCCGTCTTCTTCCTGCATGCCAGATGATGCCATCAAGGCTCCTGTTTCCGTCCAGTTTCCGTCATCGCCTCGGGTATAGACGTAAACCGAACCAGGCTTGACCTGATTTCCGGCTTCTCCGGCAAAAAATACGTCGTCACTTGCGGCCGTAGCAGCTCCAAATCCCTGGGCCAAAACGGATCCTGTTGCAACGCACAGAATCGCACAGAACAGTAGTCGGGAAAATATTCGCATCAGAACTCTGGGTAGGTGAAAGTGAGGTCTTGACTCATTCTTGAAGCATTGCAGCCCCTCATTGTCCGAAACGCCCCAAAAACAAGACCCACAATGTATTGATCGAGCTACACATCGAAAAGGGCCATTTCCTTCGTCGACCCCATCTCAGGCAGGTTTCGGCCCTACTGAGGCTGAAGGGAGTCCAATGAGATGGCTCTCGTCCCTCGGCTACCCTACTCCTCTACGGATCTACGTTTAATGACACTGAACACGTAACTTTCAGGAGCCCTCAGAACCTGCCTCTTCCATGCATAAATCCGACCATCCGACCGGCACAGCATTACTCGGTAATGCCGCCCTGAACAAGTCCACGGCGTTCACAGCGGAGGAGCGGAGGAGCGGACAAAGTACCACTTGCAAGGACTGCTCCCCGCGAATATCAGCACGCAGGAGATCCAGAAGCAGCGCGTGATGGGGAATCTGAGGCGAAAGGAGTTCGACATCGAGCGATACATTTTCCTCATGGCTCTCCTCGGGCGAAACGAGCGTCTGTTCTTTCGGACGATTCTCGACAACATCGAAGAGACGCTGCCCCTCATCTATACGCCCACCGTCGGGCAGGCCTGCCAGGAGTACGCTCACATCTTCCGGCAGACCCGCGGCCTGTTTCTGACGCGCCAGGATCGCGGAAATATGCGCGACACGATGCGTAACTGGCCAGAAAAGGACATTAAGGTCATCGTCGTGACCGATGGCGAACGCATCCTCGGGCTCGGCGACCTCGGGGCCAATGGAATGGGAATATCGGTGGGCAAATTATCCCTCTACACGGCCTGCGCGGGTGTGCACCCGCATCAATGCCTGCCGGTGATGCTGGATGTTGGGACGAAAAATGAGGAACTGCTGCGCGATCCGCTCTACATCGGAACCAAGGCCCCTCGGCTCACGGGGAACGAGTACGATGATTTCGTCGAAGAATTTGTAACCGCCACGCAGGAAGTGTTTCCAGAGGCCCTCATTCAGTTTGAAGACTTCCTGACGCCGAATGCTTTCGGCCTGCTCAACCGGTATCGGGATCGGGTGCTCTGTTTCAATGATGATATACAGGGCACAGCCTCGGTCGCGCTGGCCGGCGTGATTGCGTCGACACGCATTTCGAAACTGAAATTCAAAGATCTCAGGTTCATGTTTCTCGGAGCCGGGTCCGCGGCCACCGGTATCGCCGATCTCATGGTCGAAGCCTGTATGGCGGCCGGGCATTCCGAGCAGGCGGCCAGAGAGCACATATGGTTCGTGGATTCGAAGGGACTCGTGGTAAAGGGGCGGGCCAATCTGAAGGACCACAACCTTCCCTACGCCCACCAACATCCAGAGAGCGACTTTCTGGGCGCGATACGTTCCATTAAGCCACACGTTTTGATCGGGGCGACGGGGCGACCCGAGACGTTCACCCAGGAGGTGATCGAGCTCATGTCAGAAATCAACGAGCGTCCGACGATCTTTGCCCTCTCCAATCCAACCTCACGCGCCGAGTGTACCCCCCAGCAGGCCTACGAATGGAGCGACGGCCGCGTGATCTTCGCCAGCGGAAGCCCATTTGCACCCGTGACGTTGGGCGATCGGACGTTCCGCCCGGGCCAGGGAAACAACGTGTACGTCTTCCCAGGGGTGGGTCTGGCGGCTATAGCTTGCAGGGCCAGCCGCATCACCGAAGAGATGTTTTTGGTGGCAGCCCATACGCTTGCCGACATGGTCAGCGAAGAAGACCTGGCCGCAGGCTCTCTCTACCCTGCTCTGACCCGGATTCGAGAGATCTCGCTGGCCATTGCCGTGGCCGTCGTCGAAAACGCCCAGAGTGCGGGCCTTGCGCGCTCTCCCATCCACGGCGATATCCGCGGAACCCTCGAAAAAATGATGTACGATCCGACGTACTGAATCCGCTCGAACGCTTCCTTATTCGCTGCGCAGCGAGTCGGCAGGATTGGCGAGCGCCGCCCGGACTGACTGATAACCCACGGTTGCAGTGGTTATCAGGATGACGCCCGTGATTGATATGCTGACTGAAGACGAAGAAGATTAAAGTTCAGCCATACAGCGCCCCTTCGTCACTGATTCGAACTCATGAGCGAGCGGTCCATACGGACGGTTTGTTCTCTGCTCACGGTGGCCGAACTGAATGCCCAGACCAGCGACGAGAGATATGCTCTCACAAAATGCAACTTTTATTTCTCATAATGAGTAGTTTGTGTTACATTATGTAACCAATACTTCTAGCAATGATACTTCTAACTAGGATTGCTCATCATGACTGACGCCCAACAAACACCCACACCCCCGGAGAACACCGAATCCAACGACGTTGAACTCCTTTCCGAGCGCAATCAGCGCCTCATCGCCTTCGGAGCCGTACTCGGAATCTTGATGCTCGTCGCCCAACATGTTCTGATTGCAACCCACTTTCACGGATGGGTTATCGTCGCCGCATCCACCGTTTCATTCATTGGTTGGGCCCTCTTCCTACTCGGCGCGTATCTGAACAGGAGGCTGAAGGGCACGCCCGAGGGTCGAGCATTCATAGAACACGCTGCGCACGACGAACGCATCATCCACATTCGCTCTCAATCGTTTGCCTTCGGTTTCACCGCGATGATGGCCTTCCAGGTGCTGCTGATTGTGCTTGATCTGGTATTCGGTCATCTCGAATCCCAGCTGATGTCGGTTCCCGTAATCGCACCGGCGACCATCGCAGCGGGAATCACCGGCGCCGTCCTTCGCTTTCAGTTCCTCTCGAGCCGATGAAAGATCATGCTGCACATCGGCTAGAAAACAAGATCAAGGTCTTCCGGGCCATTCACGACTTGACGCAGGGCGAGCTCGCCCTGCGGGTCGGGGTCACGCGCAAGAGTGTCAACAGCATTGAGAAGGGACACTTCGTGCCTTCAACCGAGCTGGCCCTTCGCATGGCCGCCGTCCTTGAGTGCACGGTCGAAGAGTTGTTTCAGCTTCCGGCAGACCGGGTTGACAAATCGTGATTGCATAACACGATCACGGACCTAGGGCACCGATATTCATATTGCTAAGATTCTATTATACATTTTGCAAGTGAAGGATTATACATTTTGCAAGCCCGATGTTATCCAGTAAACAAGCGACAGGCCGGCCGAGAGCGGTAGTATTGCGTTTCGCAGCTCGTTCACGGGTTCATGATCTGGCAAATTCGAGAAGAGAGCTGATGTCTCCGCGATCCGCGCATTGAAGCGCATCGATGTAGCGTTTCCGAGAATGGGGAGCAGCGCCTGACACATCTCCTCCCCAACTGAACATGGGCTGCACTAGCGTAAAGTGAACAAGCAGGTCAGCCATCAATCGGGCGTGCCGCCCGTTGCCATTCGCAAAGCAGTGAATACTTACGAGTCGGTGTTTGAAACGGACGGCTATTTCGTCGGGCGAAAACGTTTCGTTGTCCAGCCAGTGGTGAACGTCACCCAGCAAGATCTCCAGGTCCGTGGCGATGCGCACCGGATCCACACCTAGATTCTTCTCGGACAATCGGAAGGTCCCGGCCCAATCCCACACTTCTCCGAACATGCGCTGATGCACGCCCCGCACACCACGGCCCGACAACAGCCAGGAAGATGAAGGATGATTGCGCTGATACCACAGCCGGGCGTCGACCATGTTGGCCTGCTCGAAGTGATCCAGGTCATGCCGAGTCAGAATCGTCGGGATGAGTAGTCCCGTCCGTTCGTCTTCCTCGAGCGGCGCCAGATGGGTCATATCGAAGAAGGCTGATCCCAGAACGATCGAGATCGATGGCGAACGAGTTCGTCCGTGAGTTCCTCGATTTCGTGGAGTACCTCTGCCCTACCGATCGCCTGATCTTCCAGCGACATCGAGACGGACGTGCGACGGATGGCTTCTGTTGCGAGGCGCTGCGCCTGAAGGCGTATCAGATCTGAAACCGTGCACCCGGCGGGAATGATGGCATAGACGAGCTTCATATCGAGCGAACGAGCAGCATTACCAAGCGCAGTCAGGGTGACCTTTCCCTCGGCTTCCCGCATCTCCAGATCGCGAACCGCTTGCGGCGACATCCCTAGCCGGTTTCCCAACTGTCGCAGCGACATGCCAATGGACTGGCGAATGAATCGGACCCAACCCTGTGGTGGAGCCACAGAATCGGCCGCGAGGTGGAATTTCTCCAGTTTATGCTCCAGTTGCTCTATTTGCAGCCTTTGAGTATCCATCGTAATGCTATAACATTAAAATTGGTATTGACTATTAATGCTGTAACTTTACATATTCTAACCAAGTTCCTCCTAATCGATTAGAAAAGATGCGTTCACGCCCTGAAGACCCTCGAATGGGGTGGGCGTAACTCGGCCGTAAGAGTGTACGCGTCAGCCGCATCACCAAGCCGTTCTGACCTACGAGCCGACCCGATCGCCCACCAGGATGCGTCCGATGTAATTCGAATCGGTGCCAAACCAGATCATGTCATCCGATTCGTGATAGTACATGTGACGAATCGTGCTGCCTCCGCTTGGGATGGTCGCGCTCTTGACGAAGGTCTCGGTCCTGGTGTCAAAGGCGACGAGGTTGTTTGGACGAACACCGGTTTCGACCAGCCAGATCGTGTCGGTGTTGTCGGTGGCCATGCCATAGACGCGTGCGCCCTCTCCTGATGGAAGCTCAAACTCGTTGAACGATGCGTCGCTGGGATCGAACACGATCAGGTATCCCCGGCGGTAGTCTCCAAACCAGATACGGCCATCGGATGTGATTTCCATGCGCCGCGGCCGCGAGGCTTCGTCGGGCAATTCCATCTCATGCAGAACCGCATTGGCGACATCAAAATGGGCAAACCGGTTGGTACCGAAGAGCACAACCCAGACCTCGCCATCGGGCCCGACCTTGATGCCGTAAGGGCGCGAGCGACCATTCTCCGCGCTCGCCAGACGCACTTCGCCCGTAGTGACGTTCAGGTGTCCCACCATATTGGACTGCTGCAGCGTGAAGGCGATGTTGCCGTCGGGCAGCCACACCATCGTGTGGGGATCGCGCGCCGCCGCAGTAGGCATAGGGAATTGAGTGACCTCTCCAGTATCGGGATCCAATCTCCCGATATGACCTCGGCGATTGCCTGCGTACCACACCATGCCGTCTTCTGCCACGATCAGGTTGTGCGGACCAGCGCCCTCCCCGATGTCATACTGCTTCATCTCACCCGTGACGGGATTCAGCGAGCCGATATATCCGCCCGCCTGGCCGCAGAAGAAGACCGTGCCGTCGGGGGCCACAAATGGATCCCTGGGGCGCGTCGAGGCCCAGGGCACCTGCCACTCGGCCATGTCTATCTCAGATTCAACAGATGAAGCGAGATCCTGAGCCTGCACCGGCTTAGCTGGCTGAAAAGCAAAAACGAGAA
>CALBJU010000394.1 GCA_937893205.1 uncultured Bacteroidota bacterium | reverse complement strand
GGACACGAGGAAGCCACTCAATTCCAAGCGGTTCGTCGAGGGCCATCTCACCGCGGTCAACCAAGATTCCGACGAGGGTCACAAATATGCTTTTAGCTGTGGACCATGTTCTCGTCTTGGTGAGATAGTTGACGCCATCCGCGTAGCGTTCATGAATGATCTCTCCTTTGTGAACGACTAGCAGACTGATCGTTCGCTGCCTGTCGGCCGGCCGATCAAATGCCCAGTTGCTTGCCTCCTGAAGAGCAACCGTATCAATATTGGTCAGGTTCGGGACTCCTGAAATTAAATCGCCATCGGGCCAGGGAATGATTGCCGGATCACCTGCCAGAGGCGGAGTCTCCAGAACGGGGTAGTTATCAGCTTCCTCATCATCTTGCCCGGGTGCCATGATGATGCATCCCAATCCCTTCCGATAGACCGCTTTCATTGCAGGAACTCCGACCCGGCCTCCTACAGTCACCAGATTTTCAGGCCGTTCGATCCCGAAACCGTCGTTTTCGTAGACGCCCGGCCGATTTCGGGTGTAGGCCCATTCCTGCTCTTGTACGAGGGTTGGATCTCGATCTGACGTGAAAAAACCATTGCACATCATGACCGCTTTGACGCCTCGCCAGATCGTGGCTTCACTTTGCTGCCAGTAATTGTAGGTTTCCGATTGCTGAGCCCATGCGATTGAGGGCGCAAAAAGAGCGAGTAGAAGAAGACGCAGGATCATAATTTCGGTGTTATGTTCAGGGCCATCCAATAAACGACTCCACGATGAAACTCGCTGCATTTCTACTCGCCGTTTTGACGCTGTTTGGTCCGGAGCCTGAAGGCACTTCTGCTGACAAAACCATCTTTCTTGTGCGGCATGCAGAAAAGTGCACCGAGCCCGCTAGGGATCCCGATTTGACCGAGTACGGTAGGCAGCGCGCGCAGGATCTCACGAGGGTGCTGATGGATGTAGAGCTGGACGCCATCTATTCCACACCATTCAAGCGAACGCTGAATACTGCGCGCCCGATTGCTCAGATGCACGGTGTTAAGATAATCGAGACCCCTGCTGAATCAGGCTTCATGGAGGCGATGGTCAACCGTATCAAAGCGGGCGAAGCCCACAACATTCTGATATCGGGTCACAGCAACACAACTCCTGTAGTAGTGAATTTGCTGGCGGGTACGACGTACGAAAACCTCGACGAGAGCGAATATGATCGCCTCTACATTGTCGTCTTGCACGAGGAAGGAGCAGCGAGCGTATCGATTCTTCGTTACGGAGCCCCGTCAGGACCCTCCGAAGCCTGCTAGATGCCTCGGAGCTGGTTCAGTTGGGCCACCAGCACGGCCAGTTCGGTTCTGTATTTATTCTTGATCTTAAAGGAGACCGAAGAAGCGTGGTCGCCAGGAATCAGATCGAGCAACTCTGATTTTTTTGGCGTGAGGATCAGTTTACTCTTGAGCAGCCCATTCTTGATCTGAACAAGTACAATGGCAGAGGGCTCGATTTTGATCACATCGACATCCTCGTCAATGAGTCCCAGGATTTTGGAATTGACCCGGATTTCCAGGAAGTCATCTTCCACGGAAATCATTCCTTTGACTTCCCGCAGACCAACGTCAGGTAGTGTAAACGGCACTCGACTCATAGATTCACGCGGCTTGCGGGCTCCCCAATTTCTTCAGCATGCGGTAGTGTGAACCGAGTGATTTTAAGAAAGTCGGGTGATCGTTGTAGGGGACTCCATGCCGAGCTGCGACATCCTTCACGATATCGCTGATCACCGGATAGTGGATGCTGCACACCTGAGGGAAGAGATGGTGCTCGATCTGAAAGTTCAGACCGGCAACATACCAGCAGAGCACTTTGTTGTTACGCGCAAAATTGGCCGTGGTAAGCATCTCATGGATGATCCAGGTGTTTTCCATGTTTCCCAACTCATCCGGCCCCAGAAACTCAGGCCCTTCGACAACATGTGCCAGTTGGAAGACTACACCCAGGATCAGACCAGCAGTCATGTGCATGGCGAGAAAGCCGATCCCGAACTGCCACCAGGTGATGTCCAGGACCATCAGCGGGATGACAATCATGTAGGTGACTACGACGATCTTGGTCCAGATGAGAGTGAAGATCTCAAAAGGCGGGTGTTTCTTGTTCTTATAGGGACCAATGTCCTTTCTCATGAACTGCTGGAAGTCCTTGGCGAACAACCAGTTGATGGTTGCCAGACTGTAGGCCGGAAAGGCGAAAAATTGCTGGAAACGATGGAAGGGGTATCGGGGTGCTTCGGGAGACAGCCGGACGAGCGGCGAAACAGTCAGATCTTCGTCTATTCCGGGAATGTTGGTGTACGTGTGGTGGATGATATTGTGGGTGATCTTCCACATGTATCCATTCGCGCCCAGCGCATCGAATGAAAAGCCCAGAATTTTATTGACGGTAGAATTCGGAGAGTACGCTCCATGAAGGGCATCGTGGGCTACACAGAATCCGGTTCCAGCGGCTCCAACACCCATAAGAACCGCGAGGCCCAGCATTTGAAGCAGGCTGAATTGTCCAGAGATGATCAGGCCGTAGGAGCCAAACGTAAGTGTGAGGATCAGTACGGTCTTGAGGACCATGCTGAAATTCGCGTGTCTGGATTTACCAGTCTCTTTGAAATATTGGTCGACTTCCGCTCTGACTTCCGATATGAAAGTCATCTTCCCGCGAGGTTGAAATCGAATTTTTCTGTCCGACATACCGCTGTCAATCATACCGCTGTCAATTAGGTTACGAGAGCGACTAAGATACGCTTTTTTCGAGTTATTGGTCCGTCTCGCCCGCGCGGATCATACCCACTACCTCTCTCAGGAGGGCATTGGGTACGGGAACGGTCAAATTGTACTGACTGACCTTCCATTCTCCTTCAATCTTCACGAGCGCCCCCGTTCCGCGGCATTCGCCGAAGCCTTCGTTATCCAGGCGCTCATCGAACCAGGCCGTGTTTCCGTCCGCTGAAAGGAAAATGTTGCGCTCGGTCATCACGTAGGTCCATCCGGATCCCCGATCGAAGGCGGGTTTTGCGTACCCCTTGAATTCTGAGATGGTCCAGCGTTCGGTTGCATCCGTCCCCAGAAAGATCGCGCCCTCGGTGTACAGGTCGAAATAACCTTCAAAGTTGGCTTCGGAGGCATACTTGTGGATGTTATCAAGCACCTCGTTGACCGCTTCTTCGTCGGTCTGAGCAACTACCGATGTCGATAAAGACAGCATTAGTGCAATAACAAATAGTCGTTTCATCGGGAATTTAAAAGGATTAATTCATTCGGGGAAGATCGATAATCTAGTCAGCGGCACTCAAAATCAAAGCACGCGGTATCACATTCTGTTGAACTCAATCGTGACCGTGGTATACTTCGCTCTACTCAGGCCCGAATCGACCCCCACCCGTTTACCAATCCGTCAGCCGTTCGATTTCATGCGTTCTACGATTCTTCTCGCGACACTCGTTTTTGTTTTTTCGTCCTGCAATTTGGGTGGAGGCGATGCAGATCTGGTCCTCACGAACGCAAACGTGTACTCACTTTCCTGGGGCGATCCAGACCCAGAAGGTGTGCCCGCTACGGACAGTCCATACGCTGATGGAGCGTGGAGCGCAGATGCAGGGGCCATCGCGATCCGGGACGGCTTGATCGTGGCCGTGGGCGCCGCAGACGATGTTGAGTCGTTTGTTGGGCCGAATACCCAGGTTATCGATCTGAACGGTGCGACCGTTGTGCCTGGGCTGGTGGAGAGCCACGGCCACTTGCACGAGTTGGGCGAAAAGCACGAGCAGATCGACCTGATTGGTGTCAAAACCGAAGGAGATATTGCTGCGCGTCTGGTGGGTGCGTCTTCCGGAAGAGGTGCGGGTGAATGGATCGTCGCGAGCGGGTGGGACGAAGGAGAATGGGCTGATCATCTGCCCACAAAAGACTTTCTAAACCGGCTATTTCCAGATAATCCGGTGGTGTTGAAAGGATTACGCGGTTTTGGCACGTTGGGCAACGACCTGGCCCTGCGGGCCGCGGAAGTGACGAACGATTTCGAAAATCCAGTGGGAGGGGAGTTGGTTCGGGATGAGACGGGCGATATTACGGGCGTTTTTCTCAACAACGCCACTGACGTCCTGAACGACGCCATTCCGGAAGGAACGCTTGAACAGAAGCAGCGCGTTCTACAGTATGGATTCGGCCAATTGATGCCTCAGGGGTTTGTCACCACGCATCACGCTGGGGTGCGGACGGACTATTTGCCAGCGTATCAGGCTCTCGCCGAATCGGGCGAATTGCCCATGCGGGTGGAAGCCATGCTGTCGGTTGGCGTCATCGGGGCGCCTTCCGTTGAAAAGTGGACCGCCATCGGCCCGACTGAAGACCCCACAGCTATGCTGCAGATCAGATCGGTGAAGGCCTATTACGATGCGTCACTCGGCTCGCGCGGCGCAAGAATGATAGACGACTACAGCGATATGCCGGGTCATCGAGGCGTGAGTGGCTCCGACTATGGTTTCGATGTTGAGCGTGTCAGAGCGTTCATGGCCGCTGGATTTCAAGCTGGGATCCACGCGATCGGAGATGCCGGAAACCGAGAGGTTCTCGATTTTTACGAAGCCGTCTATGGCGAATACCCCAATGCACGGGGGTTAAGAAACCGGATCGAACATGCGCAGGTCATTCATCCCGATGACATTGCTCGATTTAGTGAATTGAATGTCGTCGCATCAATGGAGCCTGGGCACGCCGTTGAAGACAGTCCGTGGGCTGAAGCTCGAATTGGTCCGGATCGTATAAAGGGCGCCTACGCCTGGCGCACGCTCCGGCGAAACGGGGCCAAACTCATATTCAATTCTGATTTCACTGGCACCGACTGGTCCTTTTTCTATGGGATGTATGCTGCCGTCACCCGAAAGATGAAGGATGGAACGCCCGAGGGCGGATGGTATCCGGCTGAGGCGGTCACTCCCGAAGAGGCACTTCGGGCCTACACCGTGTGGCCAGCATGGGCCTCATCGAGAGAAGACCTTACAGGAACAATCGAAGTCGGCAAATGGGCAGATCTGGCCGTGATGGATATTGACCCGCTGAACGTGGGGCTCACCGCTCCTGACGGTCTACTCGATGGCTTGATTGAGATGACGATCGTTGGCGGAAAGATCGTTTACGAACGCACGCCGAATCAGTAGTGATCAGCACGGATAGGATTCAGGGCGTAAAGTATTTCAGATAGTCCGCCTCAGCAGCCAGATATCCGAATGAAGCCCACCCATCGCGGGAGAGCAGCTCATCGAAGATCTCGCGGGCGCGATCCGGTTGGTCATTGTAGAGATACCAGTTTGCCAGGCCGTACGTGACGGCATCACCCGCGGCTCCTTCGCCGGTTAACTCATCTTCCGTCAGTTCTCCCCGATAGAAAAGTGTCAGATGGTAGTAGGCGAAATTTTCGATGATGTCCATATCAGCTGAAATTCGCTCGAGCGCCTGAGATGCG
>CALBJU010000393.1 GCA_937893205.1 uncultured Bacteroidota bacterium | reverse complement strand
TCTCCGGCCGGGTCGGATCCCGAAGGCCAGCTGATCGGAGCCGAGCCCACCAACACTTCTCCATCAGAGATTGCAATGGTGCCTCCAAATCCCAGCAAGGAGCCGCCGTTATCCGAATACATGGACTGTGCGCTGGCGGTCAGCACGAGAAACGAAAATGTGAGGGTGGTCAGAAGCTTTTTCATCGGCCGTAATATTCTGTGGGAAAAGACGCGTCGCTGGACAAGGAGCGGCATAATACGTAGCAGGAAGGCTTCAATCCCGTAAAAAGCGACCTTAAGACCTCAGAATGCGCTTGACACCTGATCGTTTTGAGATATTTTGGGGCTCCATCACCACGGCAAAGCCATGAAATTTCTATTCCTTATTGCGACGTTCTACCTATCCACGGCTCCATTGCCGAGCGCGGCGCAGGAAGTAGGGCCACCAAACGGCCATCTGGTCATCGTGGGTGGAGCGGCACAAGACTCCGCGATATTTGAGACGTTCATTGATCTGGCCGGTGGTGTAGAGGCATCCATTGTTGTCATTCCGACTGCAGGTGGAGGAGCCGAGTACGCTCAGGATTGGGGCGGGCTGAGGCCTTTCCGAGCTCTGGGAGCACACAATCTGACGGTGCTACATACTACCGATCGAGCCGAAGCGAACTCAGACGAATTTGTAGAACATCTTCGAAACGCCGACGCCGTGTGGTTCAGTGGCGGCCGGCAGTGGCGGTTGGTCGATTCGTATTCCGACACCGCGACGCACGACGCATTGTGGGACCTGCTAGCGCGAGGCGGCGTCATCGGCGGCTCATCTGCCGGTGCAACGATACAGGGCTCATACCTCGCTCGCGGCGACACGAGAACGAACACCGTCATGATGGGCGATCACCAAGTCGGCATGGGTTTTCTGAAAAACTCGGCAATCGATCAACATCTGCTGGCGCGAAATCGGCAGTTCGATCTCATTGAAATCGTGGAAGCGCACCCCGAACTTCTGGGTATCGGTATCGACGAAAACACGGCCATCGTGGTCACCGGCGATCAATTTGAGGTGATAGGCCAGGGTTATGTCGCCATATACGATGCCGGTAGGATGATCGACTCCGGCGGGCAATTTTACTTCCTCTCGCCGGGAGATCGCTTCGATCTTGTGAGCAGGACTGGTTTGACTCTTCAAGATGATTGGGTCCCCATTGAAAGAGTGGTGGAGAGAAACTGGGACGAAAACTAAACGCATCCCAAACCATCTCGGACAAGCCGCGGCAGCCGCCCTCGGAATTGCCATCGGTCTTGTTACATTCCCGCAGCCAGATCCCTCCTACCCTACCTGAACACACAAATGGAAACTGCACCCACCAGCACCCCGGATGACGGCACTTTCGTCAACCGGATGCTGAATCACATCGAAAAGGTGGGCAACAAACTGCCGGATCCGGCGATGCTCTTTCTGAT
The DNA here is from genome assembly GCA_937893205.1 of uncultured Bacteroidota bacterium. Classification (GTDB taxonomy): domain Bacteria; phylum Bacteroidota; class Rhodothermia; order Rhodothermales; family UBA10348; genus CALBJU01. The sequence continues at coordinate 3,119 of CALBJU010000393.1, read as the reverse complement.
TTCGCTGATCGTCGTATGGATCCTTTCGGCCATCTTCTCGGGGATGTCCTTCGACGACATCGATCCTCGTTCGGGTCAGCCCATCCAGATCATCAATCTGCTGAGTGGCAGTGCCATGGCCACCTTCCTGTCCAACATGGTGACCATTTTCACGTCGTTCGCACCGCTGGGAATCGTTCTGGTGGCGATGCTCGGAATAGGGGTGGCGGACGAAGCCGGTTACTTCAATACCAGCATCAAATTGATGATGGCCAGGACCCCAAAAACTCTGATGACACCGATGATTGTCCTGGTTGGTCTCTTGAGCCATAGCGCCGTCGATGCAGGGTATGTGCTGGTCATTCCTCTCGGAGGAATCATCTTTTATGCCGTTGGGCGCCACCCGCTTGCAGGAATTGCAGCAGCGTTCGCCGGTGTTTCGGGTGGATTCAGCGCGAATCCCCTACCGGGTGCTCTCGATCCCCTGCTGCAGGGCTTCACCCAACCCGCCGCACAGCTCATCGACGCCTCTGTGCTGGTCAATCCGCTAGGCAACTACTTCTTTACGGCGATCTCGTCGGTTCTGATTATTGGGCTGGGCTGGGCGATCACAGACCTGATTATCGAACCTCGACTCAATCGATCTACTCCGGTCGACCGCGACGCAGAAGATGCTCCAGAAATGAGCGTCATCGGACCCAAGGAGAGAAAGGCGTTCTGGGCAGCGACAGTGACCATGCTGGCTGGCGTTGTCGTCATGGTTCTCGTTGTACTCCCGGCCGACTCACCCATGCGCGATGCGAGTGGCTCGTTGAATTCGTTTTCCGCCCCCATCATGCGGTCGATCGTACCCTTAATCTTCTTGCTGTTCCTGATACCCGGAGTGGTCTTCGGTTACGTTGTCGGAAAATTCCGCACGTCCAAGGACATGGTGGACGCGATGACGAAGGCGATGGAAGGAATGGCGTACTACATCGTGATGGCGTTCTTCTGCTCGCTGTTTGTTTACGCATTCGGCAACTCCAATATCGGCGCACTCCTGGCTCTTAAAGGTGCATCACTCTTGCAGGCCCTCGCGTTCCCTGGAGGCGTAACCATAGTCGGAATCATCTTTCTGACTGCTTTTGTTAATCTATTCGTCGGTTCGGCATCGGCAAAATGGGCACTGCTCGCCCCTATTTTCGTCCCGATGCTGATGCAGGTAGGGATCTCTCCCGAACTGACACAAGCTGCGTACCGCGTGGGCGACTCGTCTTCGAACATCATCACACCGCTGATGCCGTACTTCCCGCTGGTCGTCGTCTACTGTCAGCGATATGTGAAAAAGACGGGGATCGGGACGCTGACCTCAATCATGCTTCCCTACACGGCGGTATTCATCGTCGCATGGTCTCTGTTCTTGCTCCTGTACTGGGCGATCGGACTCCCCCTCGGTTTGGGGGCCTCCTACGTCTATCCGGCCATGTAAGTAAACTCTAATTGGCAGATCGTTCATGATCTCCAGCGAATATATTGTTCTGCCTGGCGGCGCTGAGGTGAGCGTCCGCCAGGCCGTGCGTGAAGACGGCCCTGCAATTGAATCGCTCATCGATGCATCCATTCGGATTCTCGGTGGGCGATTCTACGATGAAAGCCTTATCGAAAGTTCGCTGAAGTATGTGTTTGGAGTAGACACCACGATGATCGATGACGGCTTCTACCTCGTCATCGAAAGCGAGGGCCGGGTTATTGGGGCAGGCGGCTGGAGCCATCGAAAAACACCGTTTGGCGGTAATCAGGCTACGCCGGTGCGAGACGCCGAACTCCGTCAACCGGGCCGCGACCCTGCAGTGATCCGCGCGATGTACGTGCACCCGGATTGGGCTGGCAAGGGGGTCGGTAGGTTGATCATCGAGACCTGTGAAGAGGTAGCCACGTCTGCGGGCTTCACTGACCTCGAGCTCGTGGCCACGCTCAGCGGCGTCGCCTTTTACGAACGAATGGGATACACCCAGCGGGACGTCATCCATTACAAAATGGGCGACGGCCTCCTAATCGATTTCGTCCAGATGGAAAAACGGAATCCGAAGCCCTAGCTGTCTTTTGCAGCTTTTTCGCGAGCCTCATCCGCCTTTTTCTTTTCAAGCTCTTTTTCGAGGAAAGGAATGCCGTCCTTTATCCACTTGGCGGGCTCGTGGTCGCGGAGGAAGTGGTTGAACCAGTCGTGTGTGCGATTGGCATAGTCGAGCTGATTCTGTTTCTGCCTGAGGCCGTGATTTTCTCCGTCATATACCAAGAGCACGAACTCTTTCTCAAGGCGCCGCATCGTGTTGTAGAGCTCAACGCCCTGATTGAAATCGACTGCGCCATCCTCATCGCCGAACGCCACCAACAGCGGTGTGTTGATGTTTGTCGCATTGAACACGGGTGAGTTTTGGATAAACTTGTCCATGTCCTCCCAGTACGGTTTCGGAAAACGGCCCTGACTGATTTCGAAAATGGTCGCGTCGGTACCACCGGAATTCCAGTACATGGAATTGTACATACTGATCATGTTGGTCAGTGGCGCGCCGGCGACGGCCGCCGAGAAGATGTCCGTTTGCGTCACTACAAACGACGTCTGATACGCACCCCACGAATGACCTGTAAGCCCGACCCTGTCCGCATCGACCATTCCCGTCTTGACGACTTCCGCCACTGCTGGAATGAGAGCCTCAACGGCCGAGAATCCTGGGTCTCGGAGGCGGTACACGATATCCGGCTCGAATACGAAATACCCTTCTGAAGAGAATCTTCGCTGATTGTACGCCCTGGATCTGCTCGGAAGGGTGTAGCTGTGCAAGCTCTGACTCCGCAGCTCATAGATGTAGACGATCATCGGGTATTTCTTGCCCGGTTCGTAGTTCGCTGGATACAACAATCGTCCCTGAAGCGGCACACCATTGGCGTTCGTGAAATCGACCAATTCTGTGCGTCCCCAATGATAGTCGGCCTGTTGAGGATTGGTGTCTGTCAGTTGGGTAGGAGAGTCAAAGGACTCATCGACCACGTAGATATTGGGAGACTCGTCCGCCTTCTGAGTCATGAAGGTGAAGACGTTTGCATCTTTTGCGCGCCTCAAGCTCGAAATCGATCTCGATTCGAAGACCAGCTGGTCCAAT
>CALBJU010000392.1 GCA_937893205.1 uncultured Bacteroidota bacterium | reverse complement strand
ATAAAATTACTCTTGGCATCATCAAAGTCCATGAGCGGGCGTAGATCATCGACCTGTCTGGCCATTCCTTCGACCAACCCCGTCCAGAACGCGGTATTGGCTACCTCGTCTGCGACGGTTGGACCTGAAGGTATCAGACGATTTTCGATGCGGAGATGGGGCTTGTCTCCACTGATTCCATAGCACGCTCTGTTCCAGCGATAGACGGTGCCGTTGTGCAGCTGCAACGCGTGCAACTTGGGCACACCTCCCTTATCCAGCACTTCGAATGGGTCCTCGTGCTCGGTGGTCATGATCACGCGAAATCGCGCAATGTCTTCCTGAAAGACCTCTTTCACAGACTCGTTCACCCATTCCGTTCCGAAATGCACCCTCGGACTCATATCCCTCAGATACAGATTACTGCTTCTGGTGTCCACAGCCTGCTGAAAAAGAGCAATTCTGGTTTCGTGCCACAGGCGTTTTCCGAAGAGCACGGGTGAGTTCGCGGCGGCGGCCAGGAGCGGCGCCGAGGCGAGTTGTGCGATGTTGTAGTAGTGCGCGAATGTGTCGGGGGTGACCTGAAGATGGATCTGGAAACTGGTATTGCACCCTTCCACCATGATGTTGTCATGCTGGAAAAAGAGCTCATCCACTCCGCGCATATTGTACTGAGCCAATCCTCCCTTGAGCGACATGATCGTGTCGTTCAACTTATAGTATCGCTCCTTAGGCGACATGTTTTCCATGCGGAGATCCCACGCATGGATCGTTGGAAGAATTCCGGCGAGCACCACGTCAGAATCGACCTGCCGGGCCAACGATCGGACGTACTCGAGCATTTCATTCAGCTTGCTTTCCAGTTCGGAAAAACATGATCCGTCGAACACAATTGGGTCAAGATTGGCCTCCAAATTGAACCTGGTCAGCTCATTCACCAGGCGATCATCGTTACTGAGCGCCAAAACTTCTTCAGCCACTGAAGCGGGCTGAAAATTTCGATCCACCAAGAACAGCTCTTGCTCGGCACCGATCCGCTGAACATCGGTCTCAAACATGTCCTCGTCCAACATGTACTCGAGGGCACGCATGTCCTGCATGATGTGACGCGTGAAGCGCCGCATATCAGCAGCACTATCCAACTTATTTACATCTTGCGCGCCCATTGACAGTCCGGCTTGTTCAAGTCCCAGGGATCCCTAAATCACCCCTCAAACTTAGAGTAATCAGGTGTGCTGTAAGAAACAACCGTTTGGAACCGCGTTTCAATCGAAACCTCACACGCGTGCTCCCGTTTTTGTTTCTATGATCCCGGCAACCCCATCGCGCAGTGCAGCATCCATCAGAATAATGGTACTGGCCATCTCTCTGGTCGTGGCGAGCCCCGGTGAGTCGCTCGCTCAGTCGAATGAATCTGGAAATACAATTGAGTTGGAGCGCTTTCTGGTGCGAGGGCTCACGTTCATGAGGACCGGGTACCCGGACAAGGCTTCTCTAATGTTTTCAGAAGGCCTCAAATTACATCCGACCCACCCTGCATTGTTGGCTTCAATGGCCGATGCCCAGCAGGCTCTGGGTGACTTCACATCTGCGTCGTTTTACATGAACGGTGCCCTTCTGGCCCGACCTGGTGACATTGATCTGCACCGACAAGCCTACCTGCTCGCGCTCGAATCTGGTGATACCGAGTCCAGCCTCAGACATTCAACCCAGATTCTGACGCTCTCTCCCTCGGACGTGATGGCCTTTACTCGGCACATCGAACTTCTGATGGCGCTGAACCGGAAATCCATGGCTGCGACTCAGGCGCAGCGAGGAGTGCCCCTGTTTCCCGGGGAAGAAGGTTTTCTCAGGACGGCCATTCGCGCCTTCGAATCGGTAGGTGATCTTGAAAATGCCGCGATATCCTACGAGAGCCTGGTCGGCGTGACCCAAGACCCCGCTGATCGCCACGCACTCGCCCTGGTATTGATGAGGGCCGGAAGCTGGGAGGAAGCCGCTGACCAGTTGATTCTGGTTCTGAACGAAGAGTTTGATAATCGCGAGGCGCTAGCGTCCTTGCTGGCTCTGCAATCTTCGCTCCCCGGACGAGACCTGTCCAGGGAAATAGAGTCGATTCTTGGTCTTGTGCTCGAGCCGATGGATGATACCGGCGTGTCGACTGACTCTCTGCACTATTATCAAAACGCCCAAACTGCGGCGCCTGATGACCCGGATCGGTCCTTCGATCTGGCAAATTTCCTGTTCCGCTCCGAACAGTTCGAGGAAATGGTGCTCTTCGCTGACAGGCAGATCGAGCGTGATCCGAAGCAGCTCCGGATGTGGCTGCTCTCCATCCGGGCTCAGCTCGAGTTGGGAGCGTTCGAATCGGCGCTCGCCGTGGCAGAAGACGCAATCCTACTCTTTCCGGGATACGTGCCGTTCGCGGTTGAACTCGTGGTTGTGCTGGCCAGCAATGACCGGGTAGCCGAAGCCATTGACCAGGCACGCCTCGTTCTCTCGGGACTCGGGCCCCGAGATCCCGCAGCCGCTCGACTCGAGCAAATCCTGGCTGAGCTGGAGCAACCCCGATGAACCGTCAAGCACCCACCGGCCGGGCTGTCCACCTGGCAAAGGAAAATTATTCCGCCCATCGCAGCGAAGGCCTGATCTGCCTTGCGTACTCCGCACCTGGATGCGTGACCGTACGCCGCCTAGCGTGCAGACCATCCTGGCGAGACGAAAGTCGGTCTGTTCGGACTTTCATTCTCTTCCTCTGCGTGGGACTCCTCGCGATGACGGGTTGCGCTTCTTCTTCGTCTGTGAGCCGTCAGCCAGGCGCGCTACCCGACGGCTTTCCGAATCATTCTCTGCGTGAGGTCCTGAGCGCACTTCCAGCCTATCCGCGGGAACTCGACAGAGTCTACGTCGAGGCCCAGATCGCTATTTCGTCTCCCGAACAAAGCGGTCGCTTCACGGCAAAAATCAGCTACCACAGGCCTGATTCGATGATTGCAAGGATTGGTTTCCCCCTCGGAATTGAGGGTGCGCGCGTTCTCATGGCTGGCGATTCAGCGTACGTGTATGATCGTATTAAGAAGGTGCTTTATACGGGCTCTCCGGAACGAATTGCGGCCGTTCTACCGCAAGCGGTCGCCGGAACACAATTGATGGAAATCGCGACCGGTTTCTTGACCCCGGATGCCAGCCGATCCTGGTCTCTCTCCTCAGATTCACTCTTCTACTTCCTACACTCCGAAGATGAGACCATCCGATACCTGATCGATCCAAGTCTGTGGCGAGTCGTTGGATACCGCATTCGCGATACTTCGGGCACGATAGTTGAACAACGAACGTATATGGATTTTGACCTGATCAACAACGTTCTCATTCCAAGGCGCATGGTGTTTTCTCGACCACAAGAAGACACCCGTCTCTCCATGGCCATCCGCAGAATTGACATGGATCCAATCAGATTGACGTTCGACCTTGACGTCAAGGAAGGAGTAGAGCGAATTTATCTTGGCGAATAACGACGAATGAAAGCGAAGCCTTTGCATATCCTGGCGCTACTCGTCCTGGTTCTGATAGAACCCGGCACCAAACCCGTGCTCGCTCAGAAATCGATTTCAACCGGAACTCGCCTGGAAGAAATTCGCGAAGAGATCGCTGAAGAAGAGCGACGCCTTGAGGAAACCAAGAATGCAGAGCGCATGTCGCTTGCCCATCTTTCACACCTCAACCGGCAGTTATCACTCCGGGAAGAACTAGTCCGCACGTACCAGCTACGAATTGATCAACTGATATTTGAACGGGACTCACTGCAGGTCGCTATCTCCCATCTCGGCAGTCAGGTCGGGGCTCTGCGCGAAGAATATCAGCAACGAGCAACACATGCCTACAAATTCGGCCGGCAGCATGACGCGGCATTGATTTTATCCGCCTC
>CALBJU010000391.1 GCA_937893205.1 uncultured Bacteroidota bacterium | reverse complement strand
CCCATCGACGCCCGATCCGGATAGTCGGTGTAGTACCTTTCCAGGGTTGTGTCCCATCCATAGCGCACCGTCCCCCCTGACGTGAATCGAAGCGTATCGGATTTGACATAATCATCCATGAACGCCAGTATGTCGCCGTTATTCCAGGCATCCTGTTGTCGCATTAAAACGCCCCTGACTGCCTCTCTTTCCGCAATTTCGTCATATTCAGGCGTACTTTGAGGTGTCTGACAGCCGATAACACCGATAGCGAGAACGAATAGGCAAGAAAGAATGCCTGTCCTTGATTTGGGTAGTGATTGGAATTCAGTCATAGTAGCTTGTACGGATTGCCTGGTTCAGAACAAAAATATACAGTCTGGGTAAGCGGAGCCAATTACGGACCCTGACCGGGTATCCCAACTGTTTCGCTGGAAAATTGCCGATTATCACCAGAAATAGTATTCAGATATATACGTCTCTACCGATACAAATCCACTTATTTGATTTCATCAGCTCGGAGTTGGTAAACCATACCATGCCCTGGTATACCCCTTCGAAATTGTCGAAATAAATTACTCGGTATTAGTATTATTGTGCTGAAAAGCCCGGTCGAAACACCAACAGATTCCAGCAAGGATGCCTCCGCGTCCTCCCTGTTGCGTTATGCGCTGTCAGCAGCGATAGGATTGTTTGTGATCTCTATGGTTCTGGTCAGTTCTGCGGCCATCGATCCCGAATACCAGGATTATCGAGCCAAACATGGCTTCATAGCTGTTGCGGATACCGATTCAGTCGCAGTAGATACGCTCGATGTAGACAGCCTTCTGGCGGACTCTCTATTTGTACCCGATTCAGCGCTCGTCTGGCAGTATCTACCTTCTTTCACGCGCGACGCATGGGCGGCCGTTTTGCAGCCGAAGGATCGCCTGATCATGTCCCCCTCTCTGGGTCGATACTGGCAATATTCTATCACGTTCGACACCACTGCGCTGACCTATACGTCCCACGAGCAGGTGGGCGGCGTCGACATACGGTATCCGGTAACGTTGGAGTACGACGCTTACCGGGCCGCACGACTGTCTTACGACCTGAGTCAGAATTGGGAAGAGTTGATTGTTCAGCGCGCGAGATCAGATGAACAACGGCGGCGTGGTGGCCTCGGCTTCAACATTGTGGTGCCCGGCGGTAGACAAAGCGCGTTTCGTACGATTTTCGGAAAAAACGAAGTCGACCTGCGCGTGAACGGTACCGCGGACATACACGCAGGCTTCGACTATCGGAAGAGTGATCAACAGGTCTCCATAACCGGAAAACCCAGCCAATTGGATCCGCAGTTTAAACAGGACCTGAGCCTCGGAATCACAGGAACGATTGGAGATAAGCTCCGCATCAATGTCAATTATGACTCCCGAAACCAGTTCGATTTCCAGAATCAACTCAAGCTCGAATACACGGGCTATGAGGACGAAATCGTTCAGAAGATCGAGGCTGGAAACGTATTTCTGCAAGGATTGCCATCTCTGATCCGCGGCGGGCAGAGCCTTTTTGGTATCAAGGCTGAGTTCCAGCTCGGTGGAGTTCACCTGACCACGATCATGAGTCAGCAAGAAGGCCAATCCAACAGTCTGAACATCGAGGGGGGATCCGAGGAAACCCCGTTTGATCTCAAGCCAACGGACTATGATGAGGCCACCCACTTCTTCCTTGGATACTACTTTCGCAACCGGTTTGAAGATGCCCTGGTGGATCCGCCGAATATCCGCATCTCCAATGGGTTTGAAGGAATCGCCGAAATTGAAGTATGGAAACTGCTCCCCACACGGCCAGAAGAGGAAAACGTCCGCCAGGTTGTCGCAGTGGTCGATCTTGGAGAATCGCCAGATATACTCCAGCAGGCAAATTCGTACACGGCCCAGGAGCTGCCCGCAAATGATCGTGACCAGTACGACGATTCGGACGGAGGCGAAGTCGACACCGATATTCGGGACGGAAATGCTGCGCCTGGCTCCTATCTCCAATCCGTAAAGGACTTGTCCTCATCTGATTTTCAGGTCGGAAAATTCAAGCGTCTAATACGGGGACGCGACTATGATGTCGACGAAGTGCTGGGCTATCTCACCATGCGGCAGCGCATTCAAGAAAGTGAGGCCCTCGCCGTTGCTTTTCGCTATCGAGCCGGCGGACGAACCTTTCAGGTCGGAGATTTTTCCACAGATACTGGTGGTTCCGACGGGGGACAGAACGAAGCAAAGATCTTTCTGAAGTTGATCCGCCCTGTACAACTCCGTCAGCCAGCTCTGGAGGCCAATTTCAATCCAGCAGCGTGGTACCTGGAGATGCGCAACATATACCGGCTTCCCGGTCGCTCCATTCAGCCGAATGAATTCGAGCTCCAGGTTTTCTACGAGCCACCCGGACAAACTGCATCCAAGACGCTGCCTGGAGTTGGCGGAACCCAGACCGTCCTCCAAATACTGGGATTTGACCGCCTGAACGAGGACCTGGCCTTAACTCCGGATGACCAATTCGACTTCTTGGTGAACTATACCATCGTTCCGGGGGAGGGTACTCTCATCTTTCCCTATCTCGAACCCTTCGGTTCAAGGCTGGACCATATCATTGGAATCGGTGGTGGCACACCGGAAGCCCAGCAAGGTCTTAGAGATGTTTTCGTCTTCGACGCTCTGTACAACCAGAAGAAAGCCAATGCCCGTCGAGACAGCCAGCATGATGTGTATCGCATTCGCGGTGCCTACAGGGGATCTGCAAAATCTTCGTACGACCTGAAGGCTTATTCGGGGGTCATTCCAGGATCTGTCCGGGTCACGGCAGGCGGAACTCCGTTGACCGAGAATACGGATTTCGTCGTCGAGTACTCTGGAACGGGGCTGGTTCAAATAATCAATCCAGCGTTTCTGACCGCCGGCCGCGATATAGAAATCGAATTTGAGCAAAACTCCTTCTTCAATATTCAGAAGAAAACGCTCGTCGGTTTGCGCGCCGATTACTTCATGGATGAGCGGCTTTCTCTGGGTGCGACTGTGATGAGGATGACCCAGAAGTCACCCATCGACAAGTATCGAGTTGGAGAAGAACCGATAGCCAATACCATCTGGGGATTTGACGGCGCGCTGAAGCTGGAGCCGCGTTGGATGACCCGTGCCATCGATTTCATCCCTCTCCTGCAGACAAAGGAGCCTAGTAGTATTTCCATAACGGGCGAATTTGCACAGCTCAGGCCGAGCAACACGGAGACTGTCGCCTTCGAGCGGACACGTAAAGACCTGCGCAAGGCGGGAAGAGATTTTTCAAGCGATGAATTGGGTGGGACCTCTTACATCGACGATTTCGAGGGATTCGAAAACACGTTTACGATGATTCAACCGGGCTCTTGGGGTCTGGCCGCGGCGCCGGACTCCATCGGTGCGGTCGATCGTCTCGGCTTGCAGAACAGCATCCGCGCCGACTCTCTGCGTACCAACTGGCGTGGAAATTTCGCGTGGTATCGAATCAATGCCAACATGTTGAGGGAAATTCCGACAATTGCGTACAGCGGGGAATCGATCAAGATCTTCCGGATCGACGAGGTTTTTCCGAACCGGGATACGCGCGCCGAAATTGATCCCTC
>CALBJU010000390.1 GCA_937893205.1 uncultured Bacteroidota bacterium | reverse complement strand
TGCATGTGCGTATAAATATGGCTTTGATTGTGAACTCGTTCTATAATCGCCAACCCAGAGCGTATCCCTGAAAGCAGAGACAAAAGAGGCCTTGCTTTGCACGTAAATCGTACCATCCGCATCAGGCGTGAGATCATAATACCTGGGACCTAATGGGCCGTCATAGGTAGGGAGGACATATTTTTCCAGGGTGTTTTCAGAGGAAACGAAGAAGGCATTCTGGAATAACGCAACGCCTCCAACATGGGCAAATCCCAGTTCTCCCATTAACCGAAATACTCTCCGGACACGACCGGTCTCTGAATTCATTTCTACGACTATTGATCGCAAATTCCGCGTCATACCATTTCTCAAGCGGTGGTAGTACGAAACGTAAACCAGTTTCGTCGTTCCCAAAACACCTTCTTCAACCCGCGTACCTGTCCCCTGCGAAATGTATTCATCATTCGCATAGGGAAGGAATATTCTGGTCGAAACCTGAACGGATTCCGGAAATATGCGGACATCCATTGGAAGCGCGAAAACATCGGATGGATAGTCATGGTAGTCTGGTAACCCGAAATAAGGGCCCCCGTCGAACGGAACCAAACTGTTGAGATACAGATCGTTAGCAACATAACTGCGTACCGTAGCGGCAAATATGTGCCCTGTGAAATCGCCAAGGAACGTAGGTGACATGCGCGATCCTTCGGCCGCTGTCCCAACCAGAAAGGGGACTTCAATAGCGTAGGGTCCGGAAAGGGCCGGGGTGAATGTTGAAACTCCGACTTCCCTGCCATTGACAAACAAGCTCAGTCGCAATTCTCCTCCGGAATATTCAAGCGTGCCAGCAATCCACTGATTCTCTCCGGTAGGAACGACCTCGTTTCCATCGACCCTGTACTGGGTCCCCTTCTTCAGAACGATAAACGGAACGCCACCGGAAAGACCGAGAGTGAATCCATCGCCTGCTGAAACCTGATTGCCCACAAGCGTCGCCGTCTGAGCATCTACATCGCTCCGAACCCAAGCTTCGAAAGTCAGGTTGGGTCCAAGCACTTGATTGAAAGCAACGCTATCAGTACTTCGGATTTTCGAACCAGGTGCCTCAAACTCTGCCGAAAGAGGTGCCGTAAAACCCCAGCCTCCAGGCCCCCTCGCCAACAACTCCCGCCCGTCAATCAAGGGACCTACCTCAACCTCAGTCAGCTCAACGTTTGAGGACAGCACCTGCTGAGCGGGCAGATATCTGAAGAAAAAACCCGTTGATTGCGCCTGTGCACTGGGCCATGTGATCACCACACAGCCCAGCACACACACGGTCAGAATTCTCCTCCAAAAGTCCCGAGAGGTAAATCCAGAGGTATCGATCATTTATTTTATCAGCAACATTTTACTCACTAAATGTGTCTTATCCGCTTTTAGTGTGTAGAAGTAAACACCGCTCGCCAGATGACTGGCATTGAAAGACACGGAGTATCTCCCAGGTGCTCTGCTGTCATTTACCAGAACCTGTATACGCTGTCCCAACAGATTGTATACTGCCAACTCGACCTTAGAAGAACGCGGTACAGTAAATTCAATGACCGTCGATGGATTGAAAGGATTCGGATAGTTTGGCTCCAGTGTAAAGCGTTCCGGCACTTCGACATCTTCGTTGGCTACAATTGTTGCCACTTCTACCCAAGTCGGTGCACTGTTGACATCGACCAGGTAATCCGAACCAAATCCTCCAAACGTACCCACAAATCCATTGCCGGTAGCATCGGCGGTCGTATTGCCACTGCCCTCATCAAAGTGCCATAGAGCCAGTGTCAGATTGTCCGTCTGGAAAGGAGCTGTTGGAAGAGAAAAAACTGAGGTATAACGCTCCACTACAGAGAATCGTACTTCGTCGATCATTCCTCTAAATCCTTCAAACCGATCATTCCAGAGATCCGCTGAACCGTTTCCGATCGCAATCTGCTGAGTACCCCCCAGAAGTGTAATGGTCGATTCAACCGCAGAGACTTGTACACCATCAAGGAAAATGCGCATGGAGTCGGCCGTATTCCAGGTTACAGCCACATGGTACCAGCGTGGGAAAAATACATCATCTACCCGTTGACTGGATTCCAGATTGGTCGTAGAAGTACCGTCTTGCATAAAGAAAAGAAGGCGTCCTTCTCCGCGGCGCCATGATATACCCAGATCTCCTTCGTGATTACCACCAAGGTTTTTCCCAAATAAATAAGTAAAGTCTGGTGCATGGGTATCATTTGTGAGGACGGAGTCTGGTCTGAACCACATTTCAACCGTACCCTGATCCATCTGCAAAGGAACCAGAGAAGCGGCATCGCGAATTTCTATCCGGTCTCGTTCCCACCAGTTGAAATGAACCGCATGTCCAGTTCCCCAGGGGTGTTCCACGTCAATGAACTCATCCAGCGCATTGACCCCATTAATGGTCTGTGAGGGCGAGAATGGATTGGTGCTGACACTGAGGTGGCCCACAAAAGGATCAGATGAGAGAATGTTGCCATCCGGACTTCGGGTAATTGAATTGGACAGATCCAGTGCCGATGCTGTCGTTAACGCGAATTCCCATTCAATACCGGCCAGAGCAGGATCGCCCGTTCCACCAACAGATCCAAAAGCGATATAGGAGTCATATGCACCATCATCAGATGTTAAAACTGCGTAGTCTCCTGATGCGGTTAGTCCGTCACCCAGGCTCCCACCGTCACTTGTAAATACCCGAGTGAGTAGTGGATCAGCAGAATATCCTGGCACGAGGGTAATATCTCCTCCACCAAAAACAACTGCGAACGCCTGCGGAGCCAACGTATATCCAGCAGGGAATGTGAAGGTTACAGAAGAGCCGTCGCCCACACTCCAGCCCGAAAGATCGACGGAATTTTCTTCGCTTGAATTGACGATTTCAATGAATTGGTCTTGCAAAGAATCCACC
>CALBJU010000389.1 GCA_937893205.1 uncultured Bacteroidota bacterium | reverse complement strand
CCGACTCGACCGCTGGTTGCTCGGAGTGATCGGATTTGCAGGCCTGTTTCTGATGATAATGTGGTTCTTTACCCACCACACGTTGACCGCGATGAACTGGAATGTAGCCTGGGCACTTCCGACACACTTCCTGGTCGCCGCGAGGTGGAAACGGATTCCACGCCTGCGTACCTATCTGCGGTATGCAAGCTATTGGACGGTGGCAATCCTGGTCCTCCAGTTTTTTCTTGCCCAATCCATTCCGCCACCCATGCTACCGGTCGTCATCGCCCTAGCGATTCGCATGTGGGTCGTATCTCGCTGACCTTTTTCTTAGCCTACAACAAATTCTCCTACGCGGCGCGGTATGCGTGCCATGGTCTATATCGCGGACCACAACGCCTTCATCCAATATGGGGGCTGCTGCTCCGATACCACTCTTGAACTCACGTTGCAGAAGTAATGATGAGACGATTAATCCTCCTTAGCATCTTGATGGTCTCCATGAGCGCCTGCGCCCAAAACGAGCCCCTGCTCGACATTTTGATGGACCAAATGGAAGCTTTCAATGAGAGAGACGTGGCGCGATTGGTGGACAACATCACGGACGACTTCATCTGGTTTTCCATCACGTCCGACACCTTGATGATTGAAGTTGCCGGAAAGGAAACCTTCAGGACCAGCATGGAGACCTATTATGAGTCCAGACCACCCATTGAGTCTTTGATTGAGAGCTACACCATCGATGGGAATAGAATCAGTTTCAAAGAGGTCGTGAGTCACGACGATGAAAATGGAATAAACGTCAGCTCGTCAGCAATGGGGATCTATGAAATGCGCGCCGGGAAAATTTACCGCGCGTGGTATTTCATCGACTGATACATTGATTCACCCTAAGGCCCGAATCTGTTTGCGATCGGCCCTGCACCAGACAGCCAAGTGAGATGCCTCCTGAAATTATCGCGTTCATCATCATCGTCGTCATCTCGTTCATATTCGGTGGGCTGGCGATTAAGTGGTCAAACGCGCACAAGCTGGAAATCGCAAAATTGCGTGCCCAGGAGAGCGACAACAGCCTCGGAACGGGTGAGTTACGCGATCTCATTCAAGAGTCCATGCTAGAAGCCATGGCGCCACTGGAAGAACGACTCGAATTGGTTGAGCGACAAACGCGGCGACTCCCAGAACATTCCGCAGAACGCCAAGAGGGCGCAAGCGACGAGTGAGTAGAATCATGCCCGTCTGTCTGGGCATACTCACACGAAATACAAAACGGTCACCCGGCTGACGCCGGATGACCGTTCTGGTACCGCGTACGGGATTTGAACCCGTGTTACCGCCGTGAAAGGGCGGCGTCCTAAACCCCTAGACGAACGCGGCATCTTGGAATCGAAATGACAACTGACGAATCTCTCATTGGGGTGATCGAGGGGGATTGAACCCCCGACCTCCAGGGCCACAACCTGGCGCTCTAACCAACTGAGCTACGACCACCATGAAATCAAATCACAGACCGGTAATATATGGCGACAATGGAATGCGGGGCAACAACCTCACATTTGAACTTTTTATGTACTCGCCCCTGTGATCAGTGGATGATGGCAATTTTCCCATAGGCTGTACCCTCGTCATTCTGCCCCACGGCGATGATCAGATACACGCCTGAGGATACCAGATTTCCGTTTTCATCCCGTGCATCCCACCGAATACGTCCCCCACGGGCCTCAAGCCTCCGCACGATATATCCAGCCGGCGTCACTATTCGAATGGATGTAGCAGGAACCAGGCCCTCGATAAAGACCTCAGGTGCCTGATCACCGTTAATTCGAACGGGATTCGGAAATACTTTCAGATCTACGACCTTGTTCACCGGCGCGATTGCATCAGACGCAAAGCTGATCAGACCACGGTCCGTCGAAAAGTAAACTTCCCCGGAGTCATCATCGACGGCAACTGCCAGAACTTCATTCGAAAAAAGCGGCGAGTTTTCGGTAGTGAAATGATACACCTGCTCGT
>CALBJU010000388.1 GCA_937893205.1 uncultured Bacteroidota bacterium | reverse complement strand
CGACGCCGTCGCACCCGTCGATAGCTGCGTCGCCCCACCGTTTTCCGTATACGCCAGACTGCCACTGTCCAGCGCCAGCACCGGTGCGTCATTGGCCGCCGTCACCGCCACCGTCCGAGTCTGCGCCCCCGACGACGCGCTCGAACCGTCCGTCAAAGTCATCGTCACCGTACGGTTGCTGGTCGACGGATTGTCCGACGTACTCCGATACGACAGCGCCCGCACCAGCTTCTGCACCAACGCGTCCGTCGCATTCGCAGTAAACGTCACCGTCAGCACACTGGTACCCGTCTGAATACCCGACGTCGGAGACACCGTCCCGATCGTCGTACCACCCACCGACACATTGCCGCTACTCACCGCGATTGCCGAACCGTCCACTGTCACCGACGGAATCGACAGCTCGTCCGCGCTTTCCCCGTTCGTCGTGATCTGCACCGTCAGCGTGCCCGTACTCCAGTTGCCCTCCGCATCCGACGCCGTCGCACCCGTCGATAGCTGCGTCGCCCCACCGTTTTCCGTATACGCCTGACTGCCAGAGTCCAACGCCAACACCGGAGAATTATTGCTGCTGGTGGAGATGGTCGCCGTGTCGTTCTCGCTCCACCAGGAGACAGTTATTGTCTCGGAGGCCTGGACCTGTAGCGTGGCGTCATAGCTAGTCGCCGATGAATTTGCGGATACAATCGAACCGCGGAAGATGCCGGTGTTGACTCCGGTCTCAGTCAATGAGACCGATTCTTTGTCGTTCCGGCCATTGCCTTCAATGGTCACGTTGACCTTGTCTGCGGTGGCCGCACTGCTGTTCATGCTGGAGCTGGTCAATTGGATGTAGATCGTCCCACCCAGAGAGTACGTAGTTATATCCGCCGAGTAGCCGGAATTCTTGAAGGCAATCGTCCCCGTAATCGTTGGAGTCGAACCGTCAAGAGCTATGGGATTTGAGAATCCCGAAGACAGGAGGTCGGCCATGAGATCGGATCCGTTCGAACTGATTGAAGAGCCCTGATTCGAAGTGCCAAAAAAGAACCTCAATGGATCCGATGCCGTCAGTGCCGCATCCAGTCGGTTGTCGTTGTCCGGCGTATCAGTAGAGGAGTTGTTGGCGGCATACATATCGGCCAGCGGCACAGCGAAATCGAGAAAGACGTTCGTCCCGCCGCCGAAGGTGGTCCCAGCGGGTTTTATGCGGGAGTAGGCCTCGTCGGTGGAATTCCTGACTGGCGTATAACTGAAAGCCTCCTCTTCCGTGGCATCGGAAGGATCATCGATCTGTTGTTGTTCGTCGTTCTGACCAATAAACAGATTCCCACCGTTCCCATCGAGCATTATCATGAGCTCGTAGTCGACGGCATCGCCATTGGTGTCGACCAGGATGCCCCAACCAAAGTTGTCATAGGAGGTGGCGTTCTTGTCAGGAGACGTCTCGAGGCGCATGCGGAAGTACTGCCAGGTACCATTGTTGTAAATGAACCCGGTGGGGTTGTTTATGTCACCGACCAGGTTTCTTACGCCATTTACGTTGTCGCCATCGTTGTCGAAGAGATTATTCCCCGACTGATCTTTCATCGCCTTCCAATCCCCATCGGCGGGCCAACTGGGAGGCTGTGCATACACCTCAGTCAACCCGACAGTGAGCGCAGGCAGGCATACTCCCAGCAGACACACCAGCATCCAGCCCGCATCCCGCCCGCATCCCGCCGACGGCGCGAGCAAGAAAATAAAATCGGCTTCAACATGCTACCCTCCTGAACCGCATTTAACCAATTCTTCGCTTCCCTGTGACGGTGACGGTGACGGTGACGGAAATAATAGACTACACCCTCGACTGCCCGTCACCTTTCAGACGAATTCGGTACCCAGAAAGCCAGTATTAAGGCAGTTTTCGGACAGAGTGTTCTCCTCGGATTTACCGGATGCTCCCCGCCTAGCCGATTTCCGATAAATTATTAGACATAGAAATACTACGAACTACATAGCAAGAGTGGTACCACAGTCTACAGGAGCCTTGTGATTTTCTACTAACCTCTTCAAAATCCGAAGGTTAAAGTATTTCAAGGCCTCAAAAGGCGGCCTGAATATCGCCTAGTACTTCCCAAAACGGGTCAAATACCCTCTCAATTACCTAAATTAAAGTGGCTTTTGCCCCATGCAGGGTTGCCTGACTCGAATTTGGGGATTCGCCCCATGCAGTACCGAACCGGAATGAGGCAGTGAACGCGCTGTTGCCACATGCCCCAATAGATCATTCGGACCGGCGGGACTCCGGGACTCCGGGACGCCGCCGCCACTGAGACTTGACTCCCATCCTCATATTTCGATATTTAACCAAGCATTGAACAATCCATCCCTACACGACCGACATCCCAATGCATCGGCGATATGAGCGATTTTCAGACGCAGGCAGTCAGGGTTTTCAAAGCCCTGGCCGACCCTACGCGATACCGCATCATCACTCTGCTCATCGAGCGGGGTGAGATGGGGTGCGCGGACTTCGACCGGGCGTTCCCCCACAGTAAGTCCGCCATGTCCCACCACTATCGCCTGCTCGAAAGCGTCGATCTGATAAGGACCCGGAAGGAGGGCCAGCACGTTCGGGTCTGCGTCAACGCAGAGATTCTCGAACGCTTTCTACCAAACTTCGGCGACGTCCACGCCCATCGTCCGGATACCTGTTGAGATCAGGTTCTCACTCACCCTCATCACCATCAAACTGGCAGCCGGGTACTCCATTTCGAGATATTCGAGCACCTATCGATCCCCCCCACACATCATGGAGGTAATGATGCGTCACAAGCTCCCCACATCAATCACCGCCCTCGCCCTCTTGGCCTTTGCCTCGAGCGCATTCGCCGCCGACTACGCCCTCGACACTGCCCATAGCAAGGTCGGCTTTTCAGTCGCTCACCTTGTCATCTCCTCCGTGGACGGCCGGTTCAGCGATTTTGCCGGCACGGTTTCCTATGACGCTGAGGACATCACCAAGACGTCCGTGTCGGTGAGTATCAAGACGGCCAGTATCAACACCGACAACGAGAAGCGAGACGGCCACCTGAGATCCCTCGACTTCTTCGACGCCGAGAAGTTTCCGGAAATTACCTTCTCGGGTGACAAGGTGGTGAAGAAAGATAAGGGCCACGTCATCGTGGGCAAGCTCAACATGCACGGCGTCGAAAAGACCATCGAGCTTCCCTTCGAGATCAAAGGGCCGATCAACTCCAGAGGTAAAGGGCTCATCGCCATCCAGGCCCACATGACCCTGGGCCGGAAAGACTTTGGCCTGACTTGGAGCAAGACCATGGAAACGGGTGGCTTGGTGGTGGGGGATGAGGTCACCATCGAGCTGATCCTGGAAGCGACGGAGCAGAAAGAAGCGGCGGAACAGAAATAGCACTGCTTATTGAGGTCCGCGCTCCCGCCGGCGGGGCGCGGACCTACCCCGCTGGATCTACCGCCAGCCACCGCCCCGGGACACTCTCGTGCTGCACGACCACCGGCTCTCGGGCGGCTCCCGGGTCCGGGCGCCGTCCCCCTTCCAGCGGCATGCTGAATTTGCGCTCGTCTGCGTTTCCCGACATGTAGCTGTCGTGATCGAGGTGCTCGGCGTCGACGTAATCGATACCATGGCGTCTGGCCCCGTGAATATCCCCGCGCGCAGGATCGCCGATAAGGTCAGCCGGGCGCAACAATCGTTCGTCCCCCTTCCACCACCTCACATTTTCATTAAACGCCGGACTGGCTGACGCGGCGACTCAGGAGAAAGAACGCCAGCCCCAGGGCAACGGCGTAGGGGCCTTCCGTGAGCCGCCAGAACAGCGGCATCCCCTCCACCCAGTCTACACCCAGCAGTATCAGGCCGAAGAGCATCAAAGCGATGCCGAGATAGCTCAACACCGGGCGGTAGCGAGCGGGATCTGACGACAGGACCCAGAATAACCCCCCAACAGGGCGTAGAAGGCCGACGCCGACCGCGCCAGATATCCGACTACGGGTGCGTTGGGGAGCTCGCCCATCCCCATCCACCGGTGAATTGAGTCCATCCAGGAATAGGGCGCGATCACAAAGATCGCGGAGAGCAGCGAGACCCCGCCGACAATCCGTAGCATCAGTTTGAGCGCCGATTCCGCGGTCAATGGCCTCACCTCACACGCACGTGTGAAGGTAGCAGATAAAGCCGCCGAAAAGCATCTTCTGTTCCTCCCCCTGGAACAGCGATTGCAGGGATTCGGTCAGCCAGGACCGGATCGCCTC
>CALBJU010000387.1 GCA_937893205.1 uncultured Bacteroidota bacterium | reverse complement strand
TAGGTGAGTGGCTGAGTTTTTCCATGCTGGCGTTTTACTGGCCCATTCGCGAGGCCATCGTAAGGCACAAAGATGGACTCAGAGTGGTCGTTGGATCATTGATTTTCCTTGGGCTATTCGTCCTCGCCCGAAACCTACTTGAGTACAGGGGTGACCTCGGCAATGCCGAGCAGGTTTGGCAGATAGCCACCAGTAGAGCCATCACCAACGAGTCTTTGTTGATGATTCCTGCCCTTTTTGGGCTGACCCTATTCCTGCAGGCGGGAAAGATGAGGAGCAGGATGTTCTATCTGGGCTTGGTATTGAGCCTGTTCGCTGGGTTGATATTGACACAGAGTCGAGCGTACTGGGTCGCATTTTTTCTAGGAGCCGGATTCATTTTCTTGTTCGTTTCAAACCGCGATAAAGTTCGAATGGTTATGGTCGGGCTGCTCTCGGCCGGTGGCGTTTTTTTGATCGCCTACCTTGTACTCGGCGACTTCTTACTTCTGGTTATGACCGGCCTGCTGGATCGAGTCCTGACACTCCAAACCGCGGTGAGCAGCGATGTCTCTTTGATTAACAGATTCTTAGAAGCAAAAGGCGTGTGGCATCACATTAAGGTCAATCCAATTCTTGGACACGGAATGGGCGTCCCCTACCGCTTCTACAACATTACGTACGAATATTCGGAGATCAAGACGTTCGTGCACAATGGATACGTTGCACTTGCATTCAAATTCGGTATCTGGGGGCTAGGAATGATGCTGTTTATGATGATCCGGTTCTTCGCTCGAGCTGTTCAGACTTGGCGTTCAAAAAACACTGACCTCTTATCGCGACTGATTTCGCTTTCGGTAGCGGGTTCACTTGCTGCCCTAGCAGTCACTGCGATAACGGCGAATCCCTTTTTCCAGAACGATCTCATGTTTATCTACGCCTCCCTTTGGGGGATTGCGGGTGGCTGTTATGCGCGCAGCATTTCAACCGCTGGCGAAGTGCAACAGACGGAAGGGGATCCAGCTTGATGGTTGACCGACAACATCCCATCCTCTATTTCACCCGATTCGTTCCCGGTTATCGCGTGCCGGTTCTTGAAGCCCTGAACAAGAGGTTGGATGACGGATTGGTCGTCTGCGCGGGAGAGCCGCCACGGGGGTCGTCGATGGCCGGGCTCTCCATAACAGATCGGACAGGGTATCGACGTCACACGCTCAAGAATTCCTGGATAGGCGGTGATCGAATGCACTGGCAGCCGTTCGACTCAGCGCTGAACAGCTATCCTGATTCCAGAATCGTCCTCGCCGAAGAATCTCCGCGCTCGCTTTCTCTTCCATTCTTGATGCGAGAAGCGCGGCGCCGAGACCGCGGGACCATCCTGTGGGGGCATTTTTCATCAAACAGTAGGCCTCTCGGATCGTCGGACCTCCGCGACCGATATCGTGTCGGACTGGCGCGCCATGCGGACGCCTCAATTTGTTATACAGATCAGATTGCCAAGGATCTTGGCTCGGTGATTGGCACTGAAAAGGTGTTTGTTGCTCGAAATACGCTGGACACACCTTCGCTTTTCGCCCTACATACGCGGCTGGAGAGGGAGGGCAAAAAATCCGTGAGAGACCGTCTCCTACTTCCAGACAAACCAACGATACTGTTCCTGGGAAGATTGATTAGGGAAAAGGGCGTTTACAGGGTGCTGGAAACGGCAGCGATGCTTGGAAAGGATGAGGTTTCATTGATAATCATCGGCGACGGTCCGGAAAGAATGGAAATGGAGAGGAAAGCCGCAGAGCTAGAATTGACGACTCGGTTTCTCGGAGCTGTCACCGACCTGTCTGAATCGGCTCCCTTCATCTTTGCCTCCGACGTCCTGCTCAATCCGGGATATCTTGGACTTTCCGTAAACCATGCATTCAGCCTTGGTGTGCCCGTCATTGCTGCCGTGCCGGTTGGTGATGCTCGCATGCACAGCCCTGAGGGGAGTTACATTGTGTCGGACGAGAACGGTATCCTGACGCCCTCAGATTCGATTGAAGATTTGGCTGGAGGCATTCGTGCAATCCTCGCATCCCAAGCCGAATTTTCAACCGCGGCGAGCGAGTATTCTCGGGCTGAATTAGGTCTGGATAGAATGATTGACGGCCTCGAAAACGCCATTCGCTTCGTGATGCAAGAACGATCAGAGCGCAATTAATGACCAGTCAGATCGACAAGAAACTAATCGTAGTCGGCAGGTTTCCGCCACCGCTCGATGGGCAGTCTGTTTCAACGGCTCGCTTCATGGACGTTATGGCTGGATCATATTCCTGTATCGCAATTGACACTATGGTGCCGATCGATACCCGTTTTCCAGATAAGATTTCGTCGTTTCGAAAAATAGGAAAACGGCTGCGCGCGGCTTTGTCTGAACATGGTGATGCGACGGTGATCTGGTTGTCAATATCGCCACAACCCTTAGGTCACTTTCGTGATCTGTTGACCATCTGGCCTCAGCTGAGGTCGCGTCGTGTGATCGCAGTCGTGCATTGGGGAAGGTTTGCGCGCCTGTTCACACAATTCACCACTCGTTGGACGGCCCCGGGGGCCACGGCCTCACTGTCCCGGGTTGTATTCACCGATGAGGCCCTCTCGGCGCTGTGCAGCCACTGGCTGAGCAGCACCCAGCGAGTTGTAGTACCCAACTCGATTGATCTCATTACCCAGACTGCTGAAGGCGACGTGACCTCGAAAACAGAACGTGGACCTGGAAAACCACTACGAGTGCTATTCTTGAGCAACATGATTCAGGAAAAGGGCTATCTGGATGTGCTGCACGCTGCGTTTTTGTTGTTGGATGCTTCTGTACCCGTCAAATTCGACTTTGCGGGCGCGTGGTTGACTCGGGGCGACAAAAATGAATTTGGTCGTCTGGTGGCGCAACACGGCGCATCAGAATCGGTCCGCCACCTGGGTCCTGTTACGGACCGATCCGAAATAAGGAGACTGCACCGGGAGGCCGATATTCTTGTACTGCCTTCCTACCTGGGAGAAGCACAGCCGCTTTCCATCATAGAGGCCCTCTGTGCTGGAACGCCCGCTATCGTCGCCGATGATGGTGGAATGCCCGCGATGATTGACTTCGAAAAGGCAGGCCGTGTTGTACCTCCCCGGAGTCCGGAATCCATTCGAGACGCCATACTGGAACTCAGTGATCGAGAAACTTGGAAACGTTGTTCTCAACATGCTCGAATGAAGTTTCTGTCGACATTCAGCACCGACCAAGTTCAGCGGGCGTGGATTGAATTGATAACTGAGGTTGAACGCGAGCAAGGAGTTGCTCTATGAATCAGATCGCTAGAAACATCTCCTGGCTGACGATCGGCAACGTAGCTGTGAAGCCGATCTGGTTCGTTTTTATTACGTATGTGTGTATCCGATACATGGGACTCGCACAGTACGGATCCATGACGGCTGCTCTCGCATTGATGAGTATTTGCGACGGCTCTCTTACGCTTGGTTCCAGCACCTACACCATTCGCGAACTGGCCCGCTCGAGGGATCGCTCAGATATCTTCTTTTCGAATTTTATGGTTTCGAGACTCTTTTTCTCGCTCCTCGCTATTTCAATTGGACTCGCCATCAAATGGGCTATTGGCCCAAGTTCAGGCATCGAAATCGTGCTGTTCGCCGGTACCTACGTTCTTGCCCGCAACCTCCTCGAGTATTGCCGCGCCATGTTTCGTGCTCATGAAATTTTTCGCTTCGAGGCATATTCGACCATTCTCGAAAAGATCTTTGTCGTCGCTTTTGGATGGATCGCCCTCACTTACACTCCCACCGCATCTTCCGCACTTCTGGGAATGAGTGCAGGAATGTTGGTGTCGTTTTTCCTGAACTTCGGCTGGGTCAGTGCCAAAATTGCCAAATTTAGACTGGCCCTCTTTTCGCTCGAATTTTTCAAGACATCCATGCCCAAAGCGGCTCCTCTTGGCCTCGCAAGCGTATTCGTGCTACTGTACTACCGAACGGATAGTATCATGATCGAGGCATTTGAGGGTGAATTGGTAGCCGGCCAGTATGGAATCGCCTTCCGGGTGACGGAAGCGATGGTACTTCTTCCCTACATAGTCACTTCGGTGCTACTTCCTCGCCTTTCTTCACTTTATGAAACAAGCCGAGAGGAATTTCGGGTGCTGGCCAGACGTGGTGCCCTCGGTATGGGCGGATTGAGCATTATCGCTGCTGTGGCTGTTTTTATTTTCGCTCCTGTGATTGTAGGTCTCATCGATGCCCATTCGGAAGCCGAACCGGCGGTACTGCTCCTGCAAGTTCTCGTGTTCTCGTTCGTATTGGGTTCGATCAATCAGATTATGACTACGGTCTTGACGGCAAGCAACAAGCAAAACAGACTCGCCGCCATACTTGGACTCGCTGCGGTCACCAACATCGGGTTGAATCTGTATTTTATTCCCCTCTACTCGGCAATGGGCGCAGCCGCCGCTACAGTAGCCACGCAGGTCATTATCATGCTGCTGTTTGGCTTGACGATCGCGAGATCTTCTCCTGAGTCGACCGATTAGGTGTTTCCTCGGAGATTGTTTTTCGGCTCCTCACGCAAACCTTCTTGCATTTCTTCCGATGCTTTCAATCCAACCTGTAACCGTTTCCAGTGCTGAAACGTATCGATGAAAACAAGCTCACTGGGTGGGCTGAAGCCATTCTGGCTACAACACATTTGAGGTTTAAGGGAATAGTATTTCGACATGAGACAACCGTTTACGACGCTTTTTACTGCTTTTTTACTTTTGGGGATGTGGACGACCGAGGTCAGTGCCCAGGAAAGAATAACGAGCAAAGTGCCTGCGGAATACGAGTCAGTCGTTTCCGCAGTGCAGAAAGTTATGGGATTGCTCCAGGACGTGACCCAGCGGCACGCAACTGAACCCATTTCTGATCAGATCTTATCCATCAGCAACCGATTAACTCTCGCTGGCCCGGTGACAGGTGGATTTCGAGGTGCGATACCCGAGGAGGATCTCGTAGAAATGCTTCGGGAGATTGAGCGAGAGCTGAAAAGCATCGTCCGGGCTCTCGAGCGACGCGGCGAGGACGATCTGTCCAGACGACTTGAAAATCTACTTGATGACCTGAACGATGCCATCGATCAGGCTGGCGACGACGTTCGAATTTCTCGCCGATCTGTCAATCGCTACCAAATTCGCAAAGGGAAAGAACGCATTACGATACGTACGCGTGATGACTGGTGGTGGGATGACGATAACGAATGGGAAGACAGAAGCGATCGCTGGAGAAACCGCACTAGCGATTGGGGGAAGTACAATATGGACTGGCGCTCAAGCACCCATGCTTTCACCGGAGAGCTGAGCCACCGCTGGCCTTACCGGGAGCACGGACTGTACCGTACGATCCCTGGATTCAGATACAATCGCGTAGAAGGATTCTTTCTCGGATTCGCTCGTTCTCCCCTCGAATGGTCCAGTTGGGATAGGGGACGCATCTACGGCCAGGTTGGATATGCCATTGGTATGCGCGACTGGCGCTACGAGATCGGCGCCGAGACTCGCCTGGGAAACCGACGTCGCAACCCGAATTTCGATGTCAAGGTTGGTGGTGCCTATCACCTTAATACCGGTACCAACGACCTCTGGAAGGCTTCGTGGGCAGAAAATACGAGCGCGGCCGCGTTGTTCAGACATGATTTCTTCGACTACTACCAGACCGAAGGCTGGACAGCCTATCTCGTAAGCCGTGTGACTTCATTCTTCCAGATCAGTGCGGGTTTTAGAGCAGACGAGTATACGAGCCTCGAAAATGAGGCTTCCTGGTCACTCTTTGGCGGAGACAGTTTCAGGCAGAATCCAGCCATCAACGAAGGCGATATGCGTTCTCTCGTTTTTGCTGTAGAAGGTGGACAGATAAGCTCGTTCCGCCGTCGACCCAGTGGAGCGGCATTCAGATTGGAAGCCGAGATTGGAGAAGGCCTGGGTGGAGATTTCGACTTTTCCAGATATTTGGGAGATGTTCGCGCCTACGCCCGTCTGACTCGTGACTCCGGCTTGAGTCTTCGATTGCGGGGCGGATTTACCGAGGGAACGGTGCCATTGCAAAAGGCCTTCACGATTGGAGGCATTGGATCGGTTCGCGCCTACAATCAAAACGAGTTTCTGGGTACGCGAATGCTACTCGCAAATGCGGAATTTTCGCTCTACGAGCCGGACATCATGGACTGGTTGTTCGATGACGTAACGCTCTTTGGTACCCTCGATGCGGGTTGGACCAATCTCGCGGCTGGGACCGACGAATTTTCCATAGACGATGTCATCTCCTCTGTTGGATTTGGGATCGCACTGGATGATCGGATGATTCGTCTGGAAGTCTCCTGGCCTCTGCGCGACCTTGGAACGGGCTACAAGCCTTCACTTTGGTTCCGTATCAATCCTTCGTTCTAGTTGGATTCGCGGGCAGCGGGGTCTGATTGATATAGAAGTGGCGCGGGGTGCATTTGCACCCCGCGCCACATTCGTGTAAGCCCATTTGAAAGTTAGTCGACCTTACCCACCAACTTCTGAAGTGGTTTGGAAAGCAGCAGTGCAACCAGTCCAGCTCCAGCGCTGATCCAGGCAACCTGCTGGAAGAGACCAGCGAATCCCAGGCCCTCAATATCACCAGCTACGAGTCCGGCGATAAGATTACCCAGTGCCGTGGCCACAAACCAGATTCCCATCATCTGACCCACGCGTCCTTTTGGAGCAAGCTTGGTGATGGATGACATTCCAACGGGAGAGAGACAAAGTTCTCCAACCGTGTGCAGGAAGTAGGTTACGATCAG
>CALBJU010000386.1 GCA_937893205.1 uncultured Bacteroidota bacterium | reverse complement strand
GCTAGGCAAGGGTCTGCAAAACCCTGTACGGCGGTTCGAATCCGCCCGTCACCTCAAAAGCCCTCGGGTCGGTACGCAGTACCGGGCCGGGGGCTTTTCTGGTATGTGAGCGCGGATGAGAACGGTGGGCGCTCGGCGTCACTCGCTACGGGAAATCACCATTCGGACCATTTTAACACCCGGTTCAGAATCGGATTCTCCGGACCTGATGGTCACGAAGTTGAGAAGGAGAGCGGTCACTATCGAAGCGATTGCGAGTTGGATGAACCGCCGTTGACTATTTATTGGTCTGCGTGCCGGACCCGTGAATCTTTGATCTCGGGACGCGCGCTTAGCATTTTCGAAATACGTCACAGGGCCGTTTAGTCGATATCCTACCTTGTGGATAGTCTGAATGATCGCGCCGACTTTCGGACAGTCACCGAGCGCCCTCCGGAGTTTCGAGGCGGCTTGTGTAAGCGCCTCGTCATTCGAGCTGGAATCCGGCCAAAGCGTATGCAAAATGTCGGCCCGGGTCAGAACACAGCCTGACTTCTGCACAAGCAGTAGAAGGAGCAGCATCACCTTCCGCTCAATTCGAACAATCGATCCGTTTCGTTCTATCTGGTTCAAGAGCGGCTCGACAGATACGTCAGCGATCTTGAAAGGCCTGTCATCAGGCCTGAATGGGAGTTCGTTTGACATGGGTCCGGCCAAAGATGTAAGAAATGAAAGCGAGAGGTTTTCGTCAGGTTAACGATGTGGCTTTAGGGTTATTGTTGAAATTCGGAAGCACATCAACAACCGAAACCAGTAAATGAAACGAACACTAATGGTAAAAAGATACAATTTTAGACCACTAAAGCGCCTTCTCCTCGTAACCCTGATCGTAACGGGATACGGAACGTCGTCCCTGGCAGCAGCCCAGTCAGGGTCAGATTGCAGACCAGATCTCCAAGAGTACGTCGGTACGTACGCTGGTCGAATCATCTCGTTGTCTGACTCAACACTAACCTACCACCGGGAAGGAATGCCGATGCCCACAACACTCAAGGAACTCGGAGACGACACCTTTGAAGTGGTGATTCCTCCTGGTGCACGGGTCAGAGGAGCGATAGATGGAAAATTCCCATCGTTTTTGTTCGACAGAAACTCCGAGGGCGAGGTGATAAGCCTATCCATTATCCATCCCGACGGAAGTGTGATGGCCACCCATGAAAAGGAAAGTGAAGCCAATTAGAGATGACTTCGATTTCTCCTCCTTCGTGGGACGGCTCGCGCCTGGGCAAAACGCGATATCGGGTGTAACGCAACATAGCCTTTCGACCACAAAACGATGCACCGGTTAGAATCGGGCGATCGAGCCTGTCTGATGCGTTAATTTTGAGGTGAGCACGACGCAAAAAAGAGCCACCGGGTCGAAATACGGCCTGCCGAGGCTCTTTCTGCGTTCCGCCTGAAGGAGAAAAATGTTGGAGAATCCAATCGACCCCGGGACCATGGTGGGCCATGTTCACCTGAAGGTCTCAGATCTGGAAAGGGCTATAGAATTTTACAGAGGAGTCCTGGGCTTCGAGGTTACACAAAGAATCGGCGATACGGCTGCGTTTCTGGGCGCCGGTGGGTACCACCATCAAATCGGTCTCAACACATGGGAATCGAAAGGAGGCGATCCTCCGCCACTTGGCGCGACGGGACTGTACCACACTGCCTTCTTATACCCTTCGAGGGCGGCGCTTGGGAAGGCTCTTCGACATCTCGTCGATTCAGGAATTCAACTTGAGGGCGCCGCTGACCACGGCGTGAGTGAGGCGCTCTATTTGCGGGATCCCGATGGAAATGGCGTCGAGCTCTACTGCGATCGGCCCCGAGAAGACTGGCCACGAGACGAAAACGGGGATCTCCAGATGTACACTCGGGCCCTGGATATTGAAGAATTACTTGAGGCAAACTGACCACAAGCTGTTAACCTCAACTCACAGCCTCCTGGCCGCTGAGCGCGTTCGTCGACCCTAATAGCCCGAATCCGTAGATTGGTCGGAAGCACTCCGAGGATAATATCGGACGAGAGGTCGTCAATCAGTGAGTCGATTCTATAACATTTTCTATGCAGGGATCGTCGCGTCCTTGCTATCCGGGGTGGGTTGTAGCCAGGGGATCGGGTCAACTGAGGAGCACCCGCCCAACATCGTCATTATTTTTGCAGACGATCTTGGATACGGTGATCTTGGCGTCTACGGACATCCGACCATACAGACGCCACGGCTCGACGAAATGGCGAGTGAAGGCATGAAGTTTACCCAGTTTTATGCTGCGGCATCTGTCTGTACTCCAAGCCGAGCCGCCCTGCTCACGGGCCGACTGCCCGTGCGATCGGGAATGGCCGGCGATCGACGCGTCCTTTTTCCGGATTCTGAGTTGGGGATTCCGGCTGATGAGGTAACGATAGCCGAAGCCCTCAAAGAACAGGGATACGCTACAGCTGCCATCGGAAAATGGCATCTGGGACATCGCCCCGAATATCTACCCACGCAAAACGGATTCGACACGTATTTCGGGATTCCGTATTCGAACGATATGGACCGGGTAGCAACTGGAACGAGAGAGCAGCTCTTCGGAAATCCGGAGTACCAATCCTTTAACGTGCCGTTGATGCGAGACAACGACATCATCGAGCGCCCGGCGGATCAACGAACGATTACGAAGCGGTATACGGAGGAGGCCGTGAGCTTTATTCGGGCTCACCGCGAAGAACCGTTTTTCGTGTACCTCGCGCATAACCTTCCGCATGTGCCACTGTTTCGGTCCGAGGCGTTCGAAGGGGTCAGCAAGCGCGGCCTCTACGGAGATGTCATCACAGAGATAGACTGGAGCGTGGGACAAATCATGGACGCTCTCGAGGAAAACAGCCTTGCCGAAAACACGCTCGTCTTTTTTACCAGCGACAACGGTCCCTGGTTAGCCTATGATACCCATGGAGGCTCGGCGGGCTTACTCAGGGGCGGAAAAGGGATGACCTGGGAAGGAGGTATGCGTGAGCCGGCTATTGCCTGGTGGCCCGGTACGATCATGCCGGGCCTGGTTACAGAAGCGATTACTACGACGATGGATCTGTTTCCAACAGCGGTTGAAATGGCCGGTATTGAGCCCCCAAGCGACCGCATAATCGATGGCCGCAGCTTGGTGTCGCTCCTGAAGAGTAACGGAACAGAAGCGGTTCATCAGTCATTTTTCTACTACCGGCGCGCGGAGCTCTACGCCGTTAGAAACGGTTCCTGGAAAGCTCATTTCATTACCGAATGGGCGTATTCGGGTGAGAATGAACGCACTCAACACGATCCTCCGTTGCTGTTCAATCTTGACGAGGATCCGTCTGAGAAATACGATGTTGCAGCGGATAATCCAGACACAGTAGCTCAATTGCGCGACCTCTTCGACACGCACAAGGCAGAGGTAGAAATCAGGCCCTCTCAGTTGGAGGCAAGGATTTCGGACGAATAGAAAAAATGCCGAACCGGTCGTGGCGCGCTCTCCTCGGTCGGGATGTAGGATTTTTCGATCCGTCTTCGCGCTAGAAACATGGTATTGCTTACATTCGGCATCGATAATCCCCCATCGACATGCCCCACTCCCCGGACGAACGCGAAAAAAGCGCCGAGGCTGCGATCAGTCTGTACTGGAAGAAGAATCTGACCATCATGGCCGTCCTGCTTCTCGTCTGGGCGGCAGTCGGCCTCGGAGCGGGCATCTTGTTTGCAGATGTGCTGAACGCATTCCATCTGGGAGGATATCCTCTCGGCTTCTGGTTCGCGCAGCAAGGCAGTATCGTGGTTTTTGTGTTGATTATCCTGGTATACGCCATTCTACTGAACCGTCTCGACCGTCAGTACCATCGCGACCTGGCTGA
>CALBJU010000385.1 GCA_937893205.1 uncultured Bacteroidota bacterium | reverse complement strand
CTCCCATATACAATGGCGTTCGGAGGCGTTGCGACCGGGAGCATGAATGCGGCACTGGCAGCAATTGTTGCTGGAATGGCTAGTAAAAACGGGTTTTGACCGATCCCGACGGCTACGGCTGCCATCACAGGAAGGAAGGCTGCCGTGGTCGCCGTGTTGGAAGTCAGCTCCGTCAGAAAAATAACCAACAGCGTCACAGCGAGGACGATCAAGATTACCGGCCACGTGCTGATACCCGAGATGAATCCGCCAATCCACGCAGCGAGACCTGTGGTATTGATGGCCGATGCCAACGAAAGGCCTCCGCCAAACAACACGAGAATCCCCCACGGCAATTTTGAAGCATCGTTCCAGTCCATGAGAAATCGACTCTCCCATTTGTCTGCTGATCGCGTCGAGGGGATGACAAAAAGGAGCACAGCGCCGAATATGGCGATACCTGTATCGGATAGTCCCGGGATGAGGTCTGACAGTAGTGGCCGGGTCAGCCATAACATCACAACCAGTCCAAACACGGTGGAGACCGCCTTTTCGTCGCGCGAGGGTGGCCCTAATTTGGCCAGTTCGGAGTCGAGAAGGTCTGCCATTCCCTTAACCGGGCGCTTGCCCAGGCGAAAGACGAAGCGGGTGATGATGAAGTATGTGGTGGGCAGACCAACCAGAATGATCGGGACACCTATGGCCATCCACTGCACAAATCCAATCTCAACGTTGTACGTCTCCTCCATGAAACCGGCCACCAGAGCATTGGGGATCGTGCCGATCAGCGTACCCAGTCCACCGATTGTACACGCATAAGCGATCGAGAGCATCAACGCGGGACCAAAGTTTTCCTGGTGATCCTCTGCCAGCTGATCGCCAGCGAGCGTCACGAGCGATAGAGCGATGGGCAACATCATCATTGTCGTTGCGGTATTCGTCATCCACATGCTGATTCCCGCACCCGCAATCATGAATCCAGCGATGATTGACGTAGGCCGCGTTCCGACCCGCTTTAAAACGTTCAGTGCTATCCTTCGATGCAGATCGCACCGCTCCATGCTCAGAGCCAGAATAAATCCACCCATAAACAGGAATATCAGAGGATTGGCATATGGACTCGCCGTCTCGCGAATTGGGGCGATGGAAAAGACCGGAAACAGAATGAGGGGTAAAAGCGACGTGACCGGAATCGGAACGGCCTCCGTCATCCACCAGATGGCCATCCAGAGACCCACACCGGCCGTTAGCCACGCCTCAGCACTCAGCCCTTCAGGAGGACTCGTGATGGCGAAAAGGACGAACATCCCCACCCCCGACCACGTGCCAACCCGTTCTCGGATATACTTTTTGCGCTCACTCACTATCCATTTCCTCTGCAGTTTGGGTGATCAGCGACCAGGCCTGCTCAACGTGCCTGAGCTTGGTGTCCCTGCCACCCACGACCATCCGGATGGTATATCGATCGGCCAGTTTAGTGTGACTAACATACATGCGCCCCGTGCTGTTCACCGACTCGAGTATCCGTTCAGTGATGGAGTCTCCGAGTCGATGACAGAAACAGACGGTGTTCAAGCTGCGGGGAACGATCAGATCAAAATCGGAATGATCGTCAACCCACTGCTCAAACTGTTTGGCCAGCTCAACGTGCTCACGTATATGATGCGCGAGTCCTTCCGCGCCGTAATGGCGAAGGACGAACCACAGTTTGAGAGATCGGAATCGTCTTCCGAGCGGGATCTGCCAGTCCCGGTAGTCGATCGCCGCCCCACTCTCGTATTCAGCCGTTCGCAAGTATTCTCGCTGAATACCGAGTGCGCCGGTGAGCGCTTGTCGGTCAGCAACGTAAAAGCAGTTGCAATCAAAATTGGTGAACAACCATTTGTGTGGGTTGAAGCAGTAGCTATCTACTTTTTCGAGGCCCTCATTGATCGATCGGAACTCCTCACACACGGTAGCCGCGCCTGCCATCGCCGCATCGACATGTAACCAGATGTCTCCGCCAAGATTTCCACAGAGATTTCCGATCTCAACAAGCGGGTCCATTGCGAGAGAGGAGGTTGTTCCCATCGTGGCGCATACGAAAAATGGAATCCGACCCGCTGCTAGATCTTGTTTGATGGCATTTTCCAGGGACTCGACTCGCATCGCGAATCCATCATCCACGTCGATAAGCCTGATGTTCATGTCGCCGATTCCAACAATCCGCGCCGCCTTTTCTACAGAGGAGTGGGATTGATTCGAGGTGTAGGCCACGAGGGCGCCTGTGGCACTCTGGTCAACCCCATGCCGATTGGATTGGCCGTTCGTGACCCGTTCACGAGCGGCCAACATTGCGCACACGACGGCGGAGGAGGCCGTGTCCTGAATCACACCCCCTCCGGCCGAGCTGGATAAAAATCGGCCGGGCAACCCGAGCAATTTCGCCATCCAATCCAGAACGTGCGTCTCGAGTTCGGTGGCGGCCGGACTGGTCTTCCATACCATTCCCTGAACGCCCAGGCCGGCCGCCATCATCTCTCCCAAAATGGACGGAAAGGACGTATTGCTTGGGAAGTAGGCAAAGAAGTTCGGCGATTGCCAGTGCGTGATACCGGGCATGACGATCCGGTCTATGTCGGAAAAAATGTCTTCAAAATCTTCGCCCACCGCGGGCGGGTCGTTTGGAAGCATCGCGCGAATATCTCCCGGCTCCACCTGGGACAGTACCGACCCCGACTCGACCCACTCATAGTAGTCCGCGATCCAGTCGACGACCTCGCGGCCGAATTTTCGAAATTCGGCCGCCGTCATGTGGTAATCGTTCCGTGGACTCATACTTGTCTCTGGGCTGACTCTTGTTTCTGGGCTCGCTCGGCATCTTGTCTGGCCCGGATAAGAGATCTGAAAAGTACTTCAGCTGTGTGAAGAGCCTTCCGTCCCGTGCCCTGGGAAATCTGTTGGCGACAACTCACGCCGGGTGCGACAATCGTGGCGTGACGCGGAGTGGCCTGGATTGCTGGAAACAGTCGCAATTTCCCGATCTGCATCGACAAATCGTAGTGCTCTTTCTCAAAACCAAACGAGCCAGCCATCCCGCAGCAACCTGCATCGATCTCATTCACCGAGCATCCCTTGACGGCTTCGAGAGCACGGTGCGTACCTCCCGTTCCGACCGCCGCCTTCTGATGGCAATGACCGTGGAGGAGCACCTCCCCGTACCCGGACATCGGGGGCAGTGTCGCGGGGTCCAGACTCGCTACAAAATCGTCAAACAGGATCGCCCGTTCTGCGACCAGGGGCACCCGTGGATCACCCGGGAGGAGCGAATGATATTCATCGTCAAACGAGAGAATGCAGCTCGGTTCGAGGCCGATAATCGGCAGACCCTCTCGAGCGAATCCAACGAGGTGATCCAGTGTATCGGAAGCATACTTCCGGGCCAGGCTTACGAGTCCCTTGGACAGTGCAGGGCGTCCGCAGCATTTGTGACCCGGCAGAATAACGTCAAATCCAAAGGCTTCGAGAACCTGGGTAGCTGCCCTCGCTACCTCCGGATAGTGATAGGTGTTGAACGTATCGTTGAACAGGACAACGCGAGGTCGGGGTGATGCAGAAGGTGTAGCACCGTTATTTTGGCCGTTTTTCGTCTGTTTTTGATGCTTTTTAAACCATTTGTCAAAAGGTTCACGGGCAAACGGAGGAAGAGTCCGTTTGCGGGAAATACCAAACACCCGTTCTATCATCCGGCGAACGGATTCCTTCGCTGCGATCTTGTTCACCAGCGGCGCAATTCGTCCACTGTAACGACGAGCCTGCCGGGCGGCCGAGGCGAAAAAACGAGCGCGGAGCGGTGTTCCATTTGCGCGGTGATAACGATCAAGGAACTCGATCTTGATTTTGGCCATATCGACCGACGACGGGCACT
>CALBJU010000384.1 GCA_937893205.1 uncultured Bacteroidota bacterium | reverse complement strand
GACGAGCGATTTCCCGACAGGGTATGTATACAGATTCTTCCACCTGTACTCGGAATTATTCCACACGTAAACCGGCGATGCGGCCAGAGCCTGGAATTATCAGCTCCGGATTCTAGGTATCAATTTCCTTTTTCTTGAGGAAAAATACCCCCTCACGGCCCGAGGTGACCACAATTACACCGCTTTTGAAATAAGGGTAATTACTCCAGGCACCAAGAACGGGTGAGCTGTCATTGGGTCCGTATGGAACGGTGTCAAACGAACCGATCTCGACTGGATTTTCGGGATCGGAAATATCCAGGATTCGAAGTCCCGCGAGATAGTTCGTCTGGTACATCAAATTGCCCTTGACGTACAGGTTGTGATCGATCGCATTGTTGTCCGCCAGGTACATGCCCGAAAGAACGGGTTCATCCAGATCGGCAAGATCGAAAATGATGGTCCTGGTGGCGTCCGTTATTCCGGAGCCCTCATCGCCCTCGTCATTCAGATAGAAAAACCTATGATCCTCCGTCAACCATCCCTGGTGGGCGTAGGCAACGCTCGGATAATCGGCGACCGATATTGCAACGGGATTGCTTTTGTCAGTGACATCGGCCACGGACAGCGCCGTGCCGTTCGAGCTCAGGCATATCTCCCTTCCCGCGTAGTCGGCATCTGGACCGTGATAATTCACGCACTGGGCGTCATGCGTCGCACCCGATCCACCCCGGCCAGTCCGCGGCTCGTTGAAACAGCCCGCAAAAGTGGGATTCAAGGGATCCGACAGGTCGATCATGTGCAGGGCACCCCCGCAGCTTTCGCCACCTGAATCGCTGCCGACGGCGTACAGAAAGCCGCTGTCTTCATTGATGATCAGGTTGTGAGAGCTATATATCCCTTTGTAAATATTGGTCTCTGTGAACGTAGCAGGGGCATTTTCGACGTTTCGCAGACCGGTCAGATCAAAGATCTGCATGTGGTGCGCTCCAGCCCCGTCAGCTACGATATAGGCGTAATTTTTATAGACCTTCATGTCTCGATGGAGACTCTGATGTCCCGAAGCGGAGTAGGGTAGATCACCCAGAAACACGGGATTGTAGGGATCAGCAAGGCTGACGAAAGAGGTACCATCGGTTCTGCCGATGATAGCATACTCGATATCGGTATCGGGATCGGTCCAGCCCCAGACGTCATTCATCTGAATACCTCTCTTCGCTCCCACATCAGATCGAGAGAGGAATGAAAGCATGTCAACATCTTTACACGGAAAACCACCTGCGTCTTCTTCTTCGCAGGAGACCATTTCTCCCGTCACGGACTCAAAGATTCCCGAATCGCTGTACAACAGATTTCCATGGCTCCATTCACTATCCGAGAAGGAATAGGGAAACGCGGCCCCTTCAAAATTGTCGTGACCCTGTGAACCAACAACAGCGGTGGATCCACTGACCGCAATGGCTCCACCGAAACCGCTTCGATATTGCAGACTTTCGGGTTGAAGCAGATGCGTGCCACCCATCCGCATGGTCTCTGAATTGATCTCGAACTGGTAGACAGCGCCGTTTCGGTCTCCATAACCGGGTGCACTTACCCAGATCGTGGAGCCGCCCATTGCGATCGAAGAACCGAATTGTTCATTTCCTTTCGAGTCGAATGGCTCGAGTTTCAGTTCGTATTCCCAGGCTCCCGACTCGTCATTGCGAGCGAAAATTGCCGCCGCTCCTTTACTCACGTCGTGACCCGGCATTCCGACCACCATGTGGGTATCGGCCATCAGGATCGAGGAACCGAACGAATCGCCTTCAGATCCAGTGGCAAATTCGATCGCACCCTGCGAAACCCAACTTCCTTCGGTAAAAGTGTACATCTCAACCATCCCTTTGCC
>CALBJU010000383.1 GCA_937893205.1 uncultured Bacteroidota bacterium | reverse complement strand
TATGAACCGGCTCGTCGAAAGCAGTATGGAATTCCTGCTTCGCGAACGGCGAGAATCACTGCAGGCCTGGATGAGCCGTGCCGACACCTACTTTCCGATGATCGAGCAGATTTTTGAGGAAGAGGGAGTTCCAAATGAACTGAAGTATCTCGCGATGATCGAGTCAGGTCTTAATCCGCGGGCACGAAGTTGGGCGAGGGCAGCGGGAATGTGGCAGTTTGTGGCCGCGACGGGCCGAGCCTATGATCTGAATGTCAACGCGTGGGTCGACGATCGCATGGACCCCGAGCTGTCAACGAGAGCGTCGGCTCGCCATCTGAGATCTCTGTATGAGTACTATGACCATGACTGGCAGATCGCGCTCGCCGGCTATAACTGTAGTCCCCGATGTATCAAACGGGCAATCAGGAGGAGCGGCTGGTCAAATCCTACCTACTGGGACATCTATCCATACCTCCCTCGAGAAACCCGAAACTACATTCCAACCTACATCGCAACGTCCCTCATTGCCTCGAATCCTGAGGCTTATGGACTTGAACGCATCGAAAGCGGTCCGCAGTACACCTACGATGTTGCCCCTGTTACGGGAATGCTGTCCCTCAGCGATGTAGCGAGTATGGCCGGAACCGACCTTGCGACGATCAAGGCGCTGAATCCGAACCTGAAAAGAGAAACGCTCCCACCCACTATCGGCGCATTCTACCTACGAATTCCCGTCGGAACTCACGAGCGATTTACGGCAGCATTTGATGCGCTACCAGCCGGGGCCAAGCGCCCCTCCAGCGAGTACATCGTAAAACGAGGGGATACGCTGAGTGGAATCGGATCACAGTTTGGGGTTTCTGTCGCTCGCTTGATGCAAAAAAACGCTCTTCGATCCACTAACATCAGAATCGGGCAACGCCTTGTGGTCCCCATCACTGACTACACCAACTCGGTTGCCGAAGCCCGATTCGCTGATGCTTCCCAGACAACGGTACATTATCAGCGCCGCGTAAATCGTCCCATCATGGTTCAGCAGGAGGTTGTAGCACAGAACAGCACTACCCCGACTGCCTCTTCCACAGGCACACCGATTCAACAGGTAAGTCTCGGCACCACGTCTTCGAATTCCACCACGTCTTCGAATTCCACCACGTCTTCGAATTCCACAACGTCATCAAATTCCGCTAGGGCATCCAAACAGCCAGAAACGAACACACGCATTACTCATGTCGTCAGACGCGGCGACACGTTGGGCGCGATTGCTGGGCGGTATAAGATCAGCGTGCGAAAGCTTCAGGGTTGGAACCAGCTGTCGGGCTCTCGCATCAACGTCGGTCAGCGCCTGACCATTTACACGGACGGCCGCGCCGCGCCGGCTGCGAGGTCTGGCCCAGTAATTCACCGGGTTCGGCGTGGAGACACCCTCAGCGAAATTGCCGACACCTACGATGTGACGGTATCTCAGCTCCGACGCTGGAATGACGTCCGGGGCTCAAACATCAGAATAGATCAGCGTCTCTCGATCTATCCAGCCCAGAGCGGCGGTGAGATGGTGACTCACACTGTACGACGGGGAGACACACTCATCGGAATTGCCCAGCGAAATGGAGTCAGCGTGGCAAATATCAAGGAGTGGAATAGTCTCAGATCGAACACTATCCGCATCGGACAATCTCTCAAAATTTTCCGATAGCTCCTGCTGAGAGTGCTCCAGGCGAATCTTTGAGCTGCGCACTCCGTTTTTAGGTCTTCATTCCCCTGTCAGCACAATAACAAAGCCATCTCCTTCGTTGAATGGGGAGAACGAGCATTGTGGGTCCCTTAGGGATCTCCTCTGACTTCACATGAGCTTTCCACCGACGCATGCATCCTCCTGATGAAGTACTGGTTGCCCGCTATATGGAATCTGCCGATCAGGCAGCCTTCAGTACGCTGGTAAACCGACATCAAGAGCGGGTATTTGGGTACCTGCTGGGAATGGTGCGTGATCGGGAAATTGCCAACGATCTGTTTCAGAATACCTTTGTGAGGGTGATAGCTGCCCTCAATAAGGATCGTGGGACCTATTCGGTTCAGGGTAAATTTTTAGGATGGGTGTTGAGGATTGCTCGAAACGCGGCGCTTGATCATCTCCGAGCCCGCAAGAAGTGGCAGGACGTTTCGCCGATGGACGGGGAAGATGACACGTCCTACTGGGATCGCATACCCGATGATGGACCATCGGCTGATGTATTGATCCAACGAAATGAGC
>CALBJU010000382.1 GCA_937893205.1 uncultured Bacteroidota bacterium | reverse complement strand
GGTGGTGCTCTTGCTGGTCGTGTTTCTTGTCCTACCCAGTGGTTTCAAGGAGCGTTTTTATTCCAGTTTTGACCCAACCGACACAACGACACGGGTTCGCATTGAGCTGTTCCTGACCGGGAAAAATATCATCGTTGCACATCCCTGGACGGGCTTGGGCCCCAGCATGGTGTCTCGTCACTATCACGACTACGCTGGAACGGACGAATTTCCCTCTTGGATCTATCAACATCTTCACAACAATTTCTTGCACATCGCCGCTGAGATGGGGGTGATCACCCTATTGATTTGGGTGGCCCTGTGGGTTCGTCTGTTCTGGGATTTCGTGGGTTTTGTGCGCGGTCAACCCTCCGATCGGTTTTTGTACTGTATCGCGATGAGCGGAGTGGCTGTGCTGGCGGCGTTTCTGTTGGCGGGTCTGTTTGAGTATAATTTCGGTGATTCGGAGATTCTGATTCTGCTCCTGTTTTTCATTACGATTCCCTACGTGGTCCATGATGAACAGGAAAAAGGCGCTTAATATTGCCCTTCTGGGGACTCGTGGGATTCCTGCCAACTACGGAGGCTTTGAGACTTTTGCCGAGGAACTTTCCACTCGCCTGGCAGATCGAGGACACCGGATTACGGTCTACGGCCGGTCCCACTTCGTCGATCCGAATTTGAGCTCTTATCGTGGGGTCGATATTCTGCCGCTACCTTCGGTGCGGACCAAGTATCTGGAGACCGTGACTCATACCTCTCTCTCCGTTCTGATCGCGCTTTTCAAGCCTCATGATGTCGTTCTGATCTGCAATGCCGCCAATGCCTTTCTTTGTTGGATCCCCAAGATCGGCGGCCAGAAAGTGGTGCTCAATGTGGATGGTATCGAACGACGGCGCCAGAAATGGAGCCCCCTGGGCAAAGCTTACTATCGAATGAGTGAATTCCTCTCCACGATTCTCCCCGATCGAGTAGTGACGGACGCTCGTTCCGTTCAAGAGTACTACCTTAAGGAGTATGGATTTCGTTCCCCGTTTATCCCTTATGGTGCTTCGGCCCAGAAGTGCGAAAGTCGTGAAGAGCTGAAAACCCGCGGCCTCAGCCCTGGAGAATATATTCTCTACGTTAGCCGGTTTGAACCGGAAAATAATGCGCACCTGGTGATCCGGGCCTATATCGAATCTAAAATCGATGATCCGCTGGTTATGGTGGGAGATGCGCCCTATGCCCAAGAGTATATCCGCGAACTCAAGCGTCTGGCCGAGGGAAAAAACATTGTGTTTCCGGGAGCCATTTATGGTGTCGGATACCGCGAATTGCTTTCCCATTGTCTGTGCTACATTCACGCAACCGAGGTGGGAGGGACTCACCCGGCTCTGATTGAGGCCATGGGGGCCGGTTGTCTGGTACTGGTCAACGAAACGGCTGAGAATCGTGAGGTGGTGGGTGAGGCGGGTTTTCTCTATCCCTTCAACGAGGTGGGGTCCCTGGCGCAGTCGATCAGGCGGGTCTCGTCCCGACCTGAAGACTACCGGTCGTACAGGGATCAAGCTCAGCAGCGTGTCCGTGATCTTTACGATTGGGAAACTGTCGTGACTCAGTACGAGGCTATGTTCCATGAACTCACCGACCGGGTGATCTCTACCTGATGCGAAAATGAACACCGAAGGGAAGAAGGCAGTACTGGTAAGTCTGGTCACCTACAATGACGAGGCTTTTCTAGCCCGGTGTCTGGAAGCGGTGCAAAATCAAACGATTCCGATTCGTGTGAAGATCTTCGACAACGCTTCTCAAGATGGGACCCGGGACATCGCCCAAAGCTTTGGCGTTCCATTCCACCAATCGAGAGAGAATCTGGGCTATAGTTTTGGACACAACTACAACCTTCTGGATGAAGATTTTGACACTGTTCTGCTTCTGAATGCGGACGTGATTTTACAGGCCAATTATCTTGAAGTTCTCCTGGGCGCCCTCGACGAAGTCGAAAAAGCGGGGATGGCAGGCGGAAAACTGTATCGAATGGATAGCAAAGGCCGCCAGATTTTACGAAGGACCTTCCCCGTCCTGGATAGCACAGGGATGTTCTTTACTCCTTCCCAGAGGCACTTTGACCGGGGAAGTGAAGAAGAAGATCGCGGACAGTATGACATCCGTCAATTCGTCTTTGGTATCACCGGAGCGACGCTCTTGTGCAAGAAGGAAATGCTCGAAGACGTGCGCTTTGGGGATGAGTATCTGGATGAAGATTTCTTTGCCTATCGAGAAGACGCGGATCTGGCCTGGAGGGCTCAGATGCGAGGCTGGAAGGCGATTTACGAACCGGGAGCCAAGGCCTTGCAC
This sequence comes from uncultured Bacteroidota bacterium, assembly GCA_937893205.1. GTDB lineage: Bacteria > Bacteroidota > Rhodothermia > Rhodothermales > UBA10348 > CALBJU01. The sequence continues at coordinate 418 of CALBJU010000382.1, read as the reverse complement.
TGCCGTCGCGTTTTCCCCAAGGGCAGAAGAGGGCTCCCCGCCCTCATCAATTACCATTCCCTCAAGAATCGCTATCTGATGCGGATGAAAAACCTGGATTCTGCGGTGCGACGACGCTGCTTTCCCTATATGTGGATTCGGGATGCGGGGATTCTGGTCTATGTCTTATTTTTTGAGTGGAATTCACTCCCGGCTTATCGAGAAGTCTGGCGACTTAGGGATAAATTTCGAAAGAAAAGAGAGCGCGTCCAGAGTACACGGTCTGTAAGTTCCAATGCCCTCGCCGATTGGTTTTCCTTCACCCCCAGAGCGATGAGCGCTGAGAAAACAGAAAAGAATTCGTTTTGAACTTGGGATTTTGAATTTCCGCTGAGAGCTGACTTCCGTCAGCTCTCAGCGGTCTGTTTTCAGGTGTTTT
>CALBJU010000381.1 GCA_937893205.1 uncultured Bacteroidota bacterium | reverse complement strand
GTATCCAATCGATGGCGCTTTCGAGGTTCTCGGTACCCGAGAAGCGTGGTCCAAAGGTGTCAGTCAGGTAGGCAAGTCTGTCCCAGGCGGCGCTGTCAGCCAGCGCCGCGTCTATCAGCTGGTCGGCTACAGATCGATACTCGTCCACCAGTGTACTGGATGGGTCGGCCTGACGGGCATAACTCGTACTCGTCAACAGTGAAACGATGAGCAGGGCGAAAATGGAGTTGAGCGAGCGTTGCATAGGTGGGGTGGTTAAGGACGCGATTGGTTAGGAAGAGGATTTCCACTAGCGGCGCAATCTACGCGTTCGTAACATCGCAATCGAGAGGAATCAAAAACCGCCACGTGAACCGACCACGGTATGAACCCTCCTGACTCTACCCCTATCGGAGATCTGAAGAATCTGGGTCCGGCGTCCGTGCGCATGTTCGACTCCGTTGACGTGTTCACTGCGGGCGACGTCCGCAAACTCGGTCTGCCGCTGCTTCTCCGAATTCTGAAGGGAAAAGGAATCGATGAATCTGATTTGTGGACTGGAAGCCGTTCTGAAGGGAATTCACTGGCTCGAACTGACTGAAGAAGAACGACTGAGGTTAAGGAATGAATGTCTAGACGATTGATCCCTACAATCGGGGTGATGCTTCTCGTCTACCTCCCCGTCCAGGCGCAAAGCCTCGAAATTCAGGCTTATCCGGCTGGAATCATCGGAGTGGTGGGCTACACGGTTCTGTCTCCTGATCAAATGGAGGTTCGTTTTCATGCTGGCGTCAATCTCACCGACCGTAGAGACTGGGGCGACAACGACAGTGAAACGGGAAGCGGATTCGGCGGCGGAGTGGACCTCTCCTGGTTCTTTTTACGGGAGCGACCCGCACTCTGGGTGGGGGCGCGAGTCGACGTTTGGGCGCTGACAATCGATTGGCGCAACGATTCTCCTCCTTCCTCAGGGGATTCCCGCATCGTCGTGCTTCAACCCACTGCCCGAGCGGGTCTCCGAAAAACGATTGGCGTCATGAGCCTCGATTTTACGCTCGGATTGGGAGCAGAAATCAACACTGTCGTGCATGGCCGCGATGTGGGACAGGGCGCAATCCTGCTCGCAGGATTGCGCCTCACACTCTGAGCCCATGCCTACCGCTTGCGCCAGCCATAGGCGGGACCGTTGTGAAAGAAGCTCAGTGAGGAAACGACTCCATCTGACTTGAATACCTGTCCGTCCTTCATGACGAACTGGACGTCGCGCAGGGCATTGATATCCTCCAGCGGGTTCTCCGTGGTCGCAATGATATCCGCGGCAAAACCAACCTTCAAAGGACCGCGCCGATCTTCGAGCTCACTGATCTCGTATCCGTTGGTGGTCATGATTTTCAGAATTTCAGGAGCAGGAATTCCGGCGTCTTCCCATGTCTTGATAAATTCAATGGTAAGCTCGCCACGATTCATCCCGCGGATGAAATAATCTGCATCGGTCGAAAATGCCAGCTTGACCCCCTGATCATATGCATCTCGAAGGCTGGCCACCCTTCGTTCGTAGCGAGACTCGCTCACGCGGGACCAGTCGGCGTGCGGTGTTTCGGTCCCCACGCGCCAAACCCCTTTTTCTTTCATCATCGAATGGAGCTCCGGGTCGAGAGCGCCATCGTGATCAATGGACCAAAGACCGGCCTCAATGGCTCTTCGAGCCCCTTCTCGCGTCTGCACGTGCCCGGAAACCTTCTGCCCAGCGTTCGCAGCTTCACTCACAAAGAGCTTGAGTTGATCGGTCGTATAGGGATACGCCTGGCAATCGACGCACACTTTGATCACTTTTGCTCCATAATGGATGTTCCGGCGTATCGCTTTCACGATTTCATCATTGGTGTCCGCGTTCAGATATTCGGGATAGACGGTATCCTCACGTTCGGGTGTTTCATAGAGCTGCCCGCCGAAGGCTCCAATAATGATTCCCGAATTGATCATCGTTGGACCCGGTACCCAACCCATCTCAATGGCCTGCCGAAGAGCAGTGTCTGCATACAACGCGTTGTTACCCAGATCCCGAACGATGGTGAATCCCGAAGCCAGCTTCTGGAAACCTGTACTGAATGATTGGATGGCCCGCAACGGTGTTGAGTCCATGATGATGGTCATGTAATAGTACCAGCTCTCGGGCTCCTCCTTGTAGGTGATCCCGAGATGATCGTGGGCGTCAACCAAGCCTCCCAGTACCCACTTATCCGACAAATCGATGACTACCGCGTCCTGGGGAATAGCGACATCAGAACCAATCTCGAGAATCGTACTCGTGCCGTTCGCGGGGTTTCGCTCGACAAGGATGATCTGATTTGGTGTAGCTACCCCTGTGGCAGTATCGATGAGATGCCCTGCCAGGATCGCAGACTTCTGGGCTGTGGCGGAAATAGTAAATGACGCGAACACTACGACGCTCAGCGTCAATCTGATTGCAGCTTTCATCATCCCTTTGGTGGGTTGGTTAGAGAGGAACGGGCAACGGGGCCCGTTAGCGGAGGAAAAGGGCGGCCTACACCTCTGCTGTTTGTGTTGGGCTGGCGCTGTCTTCAAAAAGACGTGCCGCCAGCAGATTGAAATCTGTCTCGGTAA
>CALBJU010000380.1 GCA_937893205.1 uncultured Bacteroidota bacterium | reverse complement strand
GCATTACGGGCTGAATCCACAATGTTCAGATGCGGTCGCACTGGTCTACGGAGGATTTGAGGCGCTCTATAGATTCCGGGGTAAACCGACAGAAGAAGTTCTCGACGATATCGTCTATATGGTGATGTGCGATCGAGCGGGCTGGCTCACCAATTTCGGTAGGTTGTCGGTTGGCCGAAAGGTATCGGATGAAACACTACTCGGGATCGACGCACCACGGGATCGCTCCAATTTCCTTATCAATTCGGATGAAGTCTGTCTGACAAGAATGCGTCTGTGCGTTGCTTCTGACTGGGTAGACCCGTTTGAACGCGCGCTCGATGCGAGTCGCCGCTTTGCGAAGGGCGCCTAGCGATCCACGAGAATCGTGGAGGCTTTTCGGCCTGTCCAGGCAAGGTCACCGTACCTCGCCATTCTCTGAACATTGACCATGCCCAGGTCCACCTTTCGAGAGGAGACACCGAGGTTCATGTAATATTGAATGACCGTTCTTGCCCGCTGTTCAGCAAGCTCTGAGGCGTTGCGTTCCGTGTCGAACGCGTACCCATTGACCTCCATGATCCGGTCGGTACACGGAATGGTCGCCGAAAAATTATCCCGAAGAAGCTGTCTCATTTCCAGCGTCAAGTCCGACGAATGTGCCGCGAAGAAGACCTGCTTGAGCGTCGGAATTTCGTCACATGCGTTTTCCTTGATGACGATCGAGCGAGTGGACGTGTCTGAGTATTTTGAATTTGAAGCGGTTAAGGATGCTCGATAGGTCCCAGCCTTCTCATAGATATGGTTGGTATCGCAGCCAGAAGCTGTCGAGTCGTCTCCGAAATCCCACTCGCAGCCGACCTTGCTTCCGCGCACGAGAGGACTGAACGTTATGACATCACCCACACTCGCTGACGTTGGTACGGCGGAGATTGGTACAATTGATACGTTTTCGACCGTTTTTGCGACTTGACACTGGTTTCGATGGTCACACTCTGTCGATTTCTGGTGGCCTCTGCCCTCACGAGAAAGACGCCTTCGCGGGCGAACGTGTGCTTGACCGCGTATCCACTTGAGGTCGTGCCGTCACCGAAATCCCATCTGACAGAATAATCTACGGGGTCCAGATCTGTCGTGAGCGTAAACACACCCTCTTCTCCCTCGTCCAGCGAGCCAGGAGCCGACATCTTTATCTTGCCAAGGCGGCTGTTTTTTTCCTGAACTGGTATCGGATGCCCGTGCTGAACGAAGTCAACGCGTCGGGTAAGTCGCCCGATCCCGCTGCATCCAGGGCCTTGTTGGGATAGATCAGGTGTTGCTGGATCTGAGAAAACAGCACGATGGGTCCAAGAGGCCTGGCGAGGCCAATCCCCAGCACAGGCCCAAAGCCGGTCTTTCCCTCTTCGTGGACGGATCCCGATGTGACGCCAATTCCGGCGGAAAGAGAAGGTTCATATTTTCCGAAACGGAGGAGGCGGTATCGAGCTTCCACTACAAAGGAGATCCTGCTGTCGTCAGATAACCTTGGATCAAGGCGGGGGATATTTCTTCCGTTGGAGGTGATACCGGGATAGACTCCCCTCGAGAACTGTCCGACCACATCCCACGATTCGCTCAAGCGGTAGCCGAGGCTGAGTTCTGTGCCCGGTCCCACGCTCTCAACCGGCCACTCCAAGCCAGTCACGTTCTGAAGGCCTCTCTCGCCCGTGTAGAGCGCTGTTCTGATTCGGGCCTCTATAAAAAAACGCTCGGAGAGAAGCTGTGAAAAAGCTTCATTGGGACTGCCTGCATTCAGCGCAAGGACGGCTAGGAGAATGATTGCTGAACGGCGCATGAATCGACAAAGATGAGTTGCACCAAAATCGGGAAAGCGCGCGCCTTAACAAAGTTGATTGGGAATAAATATCGGTTCCCGGAAGATGGTCAGGCTTGCTCTGACGAACGATGGCGATCCTGATTGTTATCAATCTGGATCGCCATCGATCGTGTCAATATATCAGAGTGATCCTGTTATCAGCCTTCGGCGCTGGGCGTAGCTTTCTCGGCGCTTGTGGTAGTTACCTTGGTGCTGCGTGGTTCAGAGGCCCGGCTCAACATCCCGGCGATATCCACGCCAGTTGAAGCCTTCAGGCTTTCGAGTAGGGCAGGGGTGGCACCCGCAATCTGACTGAAGACCGCTGGCACACCACTTCCACCCTGACCGCTGTCCACAACGGTCAACTTGTCAATTTTAAGATTGTCGACCGTCGAAACGACGTCCTTCAGGATCTCGGGGAGCATCTGAATAAGGAACAGCCGTTCGGCATCGTCCCCAGCAGCCTGCCAGAGCTCAAGCTTCTGAGCCAGCACCTTGACTTCGGCCTTTCCATCTTCCAGAATTCGGGCAGCGTTTCCGATAGCGATTTCCTCTTTGGCCTTCCTTTCCGCCTCCGCGACGACGATTACGTCAGCCTGTTGTCTCTTTTCTGCCAGCATTATTTCCTGCTCAGCGAGCTCCTGCTCGGCAACCGCCTCTGCGACCCTGGCAGCGACCTCGATCTTGGCTTCTTCGGCCGAGGCCTGGGCTGCCAATTGAGCCTTCAGAATCCGTACGCCGTTTTCCGCCCTGGTTATTTCCATGTCGGCCTTCGCTTCGGCTAGCTTGGATTGTTCTCTCTTCTCGGCCTCCACTACTTGTGCAGTAGCGATGATCTGCGCCGTACTCTGCCGTCCAATGGCATCCAGATAGCCTCGATCATCCTCGACACTCTGGATCTTCAATGTATCGAGTTGCAGTCCCAGCACAGACAAATCATTGTCAGCTTCGTTGAGCAGTTCCTTGGCAAACTTGAGTCGATCCTCGTTGACTTCCTCCGGGGTTAATGAGGCGACCACTCCGCGAAGATTTCCTTCGAGGGTCTCCTTTGCGATCGTCTGTATTTCCTCGAGATCTTTTCCCAGAAGACGTTCGACCGCATTATTCAGCTCATGTTCGCCGGAGGATATTTTTACGTTGGCTATGGCGCGGACCATCAGCGGTATTCCTCCTTTTGAGTAGGCGTTCGACACCGTCAAGTCAATCGGAATGGTGTTCAACGAGAGGCTGTCTACTTCTTCGATGATCGGGATCCGAAATCCTCGACCACCTTGGATAACACGGTATCCGACTCTCGATCCATCACTGAGCGTCCGCGATCGACCCGAGAAGATGAGCACTTCATTTGGCTGACAAATCTTCAAATTGGCCCGAATAATGCCGAGCACAGCCAAAAATCCGAGAATGATAATGGCGGGAATGACAAGTAGGTCCATAGTGCTTCTCCATCTTGATGAATAGTGTATCGAATACTGTTGTGTGCTCGGTTAACGGTGTTAATAAGGATTGGATAGTGTTGATATGCCGCTGACTTTCGGTGAGTATTAGTCGGGTTTGACTACTTCGGCAATTCGGCCCTTCATGCGAACCACGACAACCTGATCGCCGTCCTGAACGGCATCCATATCGGTCGATTCAAATAGGCGGGCGGTTATCTGAAGTCGCTTTCCGCCGGCCTCCACGAGAATCTTCCCACTCTCGCTTCCTTTGAACGGCAGTAAAACCTGGGCGGTTCGTCCCTGGATGTCCGCATCTGACACCTGGCTCGATACGTGTTCGTATGCAAAGCGCTTAATGATAAAGTTTCCACCGATTCCAATCAGTAGGCCCGTGGTGGCGGACAGGATTGCGGTGCGTGGCTCAGCAGAGCCCATAAATCCGAGGATCACTCCGCTCAGGCCGAAAAACGCCGCGAACAGAAACAGGGCTCGAACGCTCAGCAGGTCCACCACTCCGAGTCCGGATCCTGCATCGACCGAAAATTCGCTGTCGAAATCATGGTCCGCGTCTAAATCAAAATCGAAGTCGTGATCGAAATCTGCATCCATGTCCACGTCAGAATCGGACTCGCCCGCGCCAAACACGGACAGTAGGACGAAAAATCCGCCGACGATCAAACTGATTAGATAAACCGAATCCATGGTGCGAACTCCTTGAAAACTCTCCCCACTACGAGACAATGCATGATAAGTTACGCAGATGCCACTTGCGAGCCGATAAATATTAGGTATAATATATTATATGTATAAATAATTTAAGCTGTGTGTGAAAATAGTTAATTTTATGAGGATGCAAAACGAATCGTATTCCGCAGAGGTAGGTCATATTGCCCCGGATGCTAGCTCAACGGAAGCTAGTTTTGCGCGCATGACCACTTCATTTCGTCTTCCGGCATTCGCCTCAATCGCCTTTCTCTTATTCTCTTTGGGTTGCTCATCCAGCGATCCCTCGGGAACAGATGAAAGACATAGCATCCTTTTCCAGGATGTTAATCGATTTATTCATGTCCACTTCCCTGATGGTCATGACGAGGCCGACCCAATGCCTGTTCTACTTGCATTTCACGGGGCGCAGGACTCTGGATTTGGATTCCA
>CALBJU010000379.1 GCA_937893205.1 uncultured Bacteroidota bacterium | reverse complement strand
GTGACGGAGCTGCCAGAAGAAGCGATCGAGTTGGCTCGAAACGGCTCTCAACCCTTTGAAGCCTTCCGAATAAAGGACCGGCCGATTTACGGCACCCAATTTCATAGTGAATTGGACGCTGCAAGGGAGCGAGAGCGACTATTCCGATATCGATCTTACTATCTAGAAGAACTTCCTACAGAAGAGCAATTCCAAGCCGTTCTCGACGATCTGGCCGAGACCACCGAGGTAGACGATCTGATGTACGATTTCCTGACCATGTTCGCGACAAAATCGTGACACTCCTCAGATCAATCCAAGCTCCTCGGAAGGACATGCATCACCAAACTTCCAGGATTGGATCCAGCGAATGACCAATCGTCCAGGTCAAGTCGGATCCCGATAAAACAAGCTGTCGGAACCTCGATGGTATCTCCTCCCAGAAGTCGAGACGCGACCGCACCCGTCCACGGCTGATGACCCACGAGCAGTAGGCTCTCGATGGATTGAGGCGCAGCTCGGATAACACCCAATGCGGTCTCTGTCCGTGCTAAATACAGCGAGTCCTCGAAGTTGATTTTGACATCAGACCACTCCGCATTTTCGCTCACAAGAGCTATCGTTTCACGGGTGCGTCGGGACGAGCTGCACATGATGATATCTGGCCTGATTTTATGCTCAAGCGCGTATTTACCGATATGCGTTGCAGCCCGAATACCCCGCTTGGAAATTGGACGATTATGGTCCGCCGAATAATTCGAATTCCAGTCAGATTTGGCGTGACGGAGTAGGTAGAGAGTTTTCACGGGCGTGGAATCGGTTATCGAACGGCTTTGTAGATCGCCTCTGCATAATCACATGGGCCACCCACCGGTGGATTGGCCTTTCTTACAGCGACTTCAACCGAGAGAGATGCGGGTTCTTTGCTCAGAATTCTGCTCGCGATAAGAAAGGCGAGCCGCTCGATCAGGTAGAAGGTGTTTCCCGTTATGATTTCCCTCGCTTCACTATAGACGCGCTCGTAATCAACGGTTTTCTTGAGATCATCTTCCTTGGCAGCATCCTCGAAATCCACCTCCATGGCAATGTCGACCTCGTAGCGGCCTCCGACACGGTGCTCCTCCTTCATGACCCCGTGGTGGGCGTAAAAAACGGCGTTATTCAGACGTACGATTCCGAGAGACATGGCGCTACAGGTTGTTAATCAAAGCTACGCTGCCTACTCCGCAAAACCGAGACGCTGCATCATGTCGATTTCATCCACCGTGGCTTCACCCTCGCGAATTCGGGTGCTTACACCAGATAAATACAGCGTCGCGTATAAGCCGAGAATAGTATCACTTCGTTTAGCGTGTTCTTGCAAATCTGATGCAATCCGAACACTCCTGTTGCCTTCTTCTGTAAAGATGGTCCTGGGGCCGTTGGGACCCGGTCTGGGTTGAGCTGGAAAGCTTCGCTCGGGTTCGAACTGCCGGTCTCCATAGTGGCACCCGATGCATTTCACGGGGACTTGCATGTTTTCCGGTTCCTTCTGCACCTCCGTAGCGAGGTCACCCATTTCATCGTATGCAAAGTAGTCCCAGAAACCATCGGCTCGCTTCAACATGAACGTAGTTTCCACTACAGCTCCGTCCACAAGGTGCTCGCCGACAAATACAGTCCCCTCGTCATATAAAATCGGATCTGAGAAGCTGTTCATCCTTCGAATCGCTGCCATCAAACTCGCGGTTCGTATCCAGATTTTCCTTCGAAAGGGCGACATGGTCCCCTCGACCTCGTACGCCCTCCAATCGTCTGTGAGATGCCAATCACCAACTTTCAGCTTCATCCGCTCGATAGTTGGCGGGGCCGAGCGAGCCAGGTAGTACGTTTCCGAAACGAATACTTCAAATTCGTCCCATTCGATCACGCGATCGGAGCCGCCCGCAGCGACCAGCCTTTTCAGCGTGGTATCTGCACCAGGAATCTGCGTTGGATCCAGCAAATACCAACTTTTATGTCGTTTCTGAATAAGACCACTGACTTCTGGATTCCGGGCCGTTTCGCCCAGATAACCACCCAAATAGAACTCCAGCAATCGATCTTCATCACCCTTATCGAGCCTGATCAATATTCCGCCGCCAGTTTCCTGCGATTCGGCCTCGCTCGCGCACCCGACCCACCCAATCGAAAGGGAGAGCAGGAGCACGGTAAAGATTACAACTTTGAGAGCGTTACTCATTTATGGCAGAGATGAGAAAATGGGATGGATTTCTACAAGACGGACCGAACGCAGAAGGTCAATGTCACGGGAGGCTCCAAAATAGTCTGTTTGTGGTGCCCCGCGGGAATTCGGATGTATTATTTGAGATTATATACATGGATGAGCTTTATTAGGTCTTTCTGTCAGCTATGAACGTTCAATTAGATATCATTGTACTGCTGTTATCCGGACTGGTTGTGTTGGCAGTCGGCCTGTTCTTGGGATACAGACTGGCGTTGTCACGTCTGGAAGACCGGTTCCAGGATGTAGCGGAGAAAGAGAAGACTCTTCAGAGACGTCGTGTTGCCGAGCAGCGAGAGCGTTATCAGGAGTCTACTTCACGCATTCACC
>CALBJU010000378.1 GCA_937893205.1 uncultured Bacteroidota bacterium | reverse complement strand
TCAGGGACGATACAAAGCCCACCTTGGGACGGACTATGCTGCGCCCAGAGGAACGCCCATCAAAGCCACCGGCGATGGTGTGATCAGCGAGGCGCGCTACAAGCAGTACAACGGTAACTACGTCAAAATCAGACACAACGGCCTGTATTCGACGCAATACCTGCATATGTCGAAGATCAGATCAGGCATCCGTCCTGGTGTTGTAGTCAAGCAGGGAGATACCATCGGATACGTGGGATCGACCGGTCTCGCAACAGGAAATCACGTCTGCTACCGATTCTGGAAAGACGGAGCGCAGGTAAATCATCGCAGACTGAAATTACCTTCGGTCGGACCCATCCTGGCGCGATACAGGTCGGATTTTGACACTCTTCGGGACGAATTCCTAGTCGGACTGTCCACACCGATCGACCCAACGCTGGACCTCCGCTACGCCCGGCTACTCGAAACTCCCAAGGCCATCACGACCCCGTAGAAGACTGCTCACGTGCGCGCCAGGTCGGATCAGGCTTACTTAAAAACCCCCACGACCTGTGGGCTCCGTCACCTTCAGTTCACCCGTCGATTCGGCGCCTCGCATCTGTACCCGGACCGAATAGGTGCCGGCAGGCAGATACCATTTACCGGTATCACTTAGCTCGACACTCTCTTCCAGATGCTCCGCCCCTTCCTCCGAGACAGTAAGATCGTAGGACACATAGTTCAGGCCGTAGTCCAGATCCGCTTCAAATTCAGATAATGTGTTACCCTCTTCGTCGGTGACGGTCACTGTGGCTGAACCAGCCCGTGCAATCCATAGCGTCAACGTGGTCTCTGGCTCGGTGGGAGTCGAATACGGTGTCCGCTTTACGCCCCAGTTCGAACTAAATCGAACGTCGGGAATCTCAAACAAATGGACGGCCGAAGCCATGAGATCGTCATCGAGCTGCTGAAGTACAGCCAAGTCCGCCAGATAGATCGAGCGACCGTGCGTACCAACAAGCAAATCCTTGTCGCGAGTCTGGATCTTGAGATCGTGAACGGGCGCATTGGCCATTTCAGACGCGAGACCCATGAAGTGTTGCCCCCCGTCGAGAGAAGCGTACACCGAGTGATCCGTACCCACGAACAGGAGATTCTCGTTTTCAGGATCCTCGATGATGACATTCACTGGCTCACCGGGTAAATCCGTTCCAATCCGTACCCACGACGCCCCGAAATCATCCGAGCGATATACATAGGAATCAAAGTGATCCCACCTGTAACCATTGAGTGTCACGTAGACCTTGGATTCTGAATGATTGGAAGCCGCCACTCGGCTGACCCACAGGTTCTGCGGGAGGCTTTCGTCGATCCGGGTCCAGCTTACACCGCCGTCGCGGGTTACGTGGATCATGCCGTCGTCGGAGCCCGTGTATATCAGCCCGAATGTCAGCGGAGATTCGTCGATCGCGGTAAGCGTCCCGTAAGGCACATCCCCTGGCTGGCCGCCGTGGGTTAGATCACCAGATATCGGCTCCAGGTCTTCTCCCTGGTTCATCGAGCGGAATAACCGGTTCGCGCCATAGTAAAAAATGTCCTGGTTGTGTCGGGACAGCAGGATCGGCGCCTGCCAGTTGTATCGAAGAGGTTTCTCCCCCAGATCATGGCGTGGGCGAATCGAGATTCGCTCTCCTGTCGTCCGGTTCAAACGGCTGTAAAACCCGAATTGCGACCCGAAATAGGCGATATCGTTGGTTCGCGTATCGACGGCCACCTGCATCCCGTCGCCTCCACCGAGCCGGTCGTAGGGATAATCTCCCCCCGAATACCAGCCGTAACTGGCCTGATACGTGTGAGGCCCTGCCCATACGCCGTTGTCCTGGAGGCCGCCGTACACATTGTAGGATTCAGCGTTGTCAACCTGGATGAAATAGAACTGGCCCACGGCGGGAATATTGAGCTTCGACCAGGTCTCTCCCGCGTCGTACGAGATATTGAGGCCGCCGTCATTGCCGTTGATGATGTGGCCCGGACGATTGGGATTCAGCCAGAGCGCCTGATGATCGCTGTGTACGTGGGGCGCGCCGACAGAGGCCCAGGTCGCCCCACCGTCGTCGGATCTGATAATGGGGACACCCATCGCGTAGACCTGATCAGGATTGTCCGGCGCAACGCGAATTTCTCCGAAGTAGTAGCCATACGAATTGTAGACGCCATCGAGATACTCTTCGTGCGCTCGGGTCCACGTAGCACCGGCATCGTCTGAGCGATAGACTTCGAGCCCGATCACTGGCGTATTGAAAAGCTGGGAGTTGGCGTCATCCACGAATTCCACCAGGGCAGCAGGCTGGATCGTACCGTCTTCCACCATTTCTTTGACAGTCTCGATGTCGTATCGGCTGGGAAAGTTTTCCAGCTCCAGGAAGCCTTCAATCTCTTCATCGTCCAATCGTAAAAAGTCGCGAGAGCTTATGCCCCTGAGGTCAGCGCGTGTCAATCCTGCCTCTTCGTCCTCTTCCTCATCGGGATCGCGTCTGTTCTGATTGTCTACCGACGCGTAAACGATGTTCGAGTCACCGGCAAAAATCGATATTCCGATGCGCCCTACTCCGTCGCCCGTGGGAAATCCATTTCCATCGATGCGATTCCAGGTCGAGCCGCCGTCCACACTTTTGTAAATACCGGAGCCCTCACCACTCTCGACGAAATTCCATGCCCTGCGTTGGCGCTCCCACGTTGCAGCGTACAGGATGTCTGGATTGTTGGGGTCGAGGACAAGATCGATGGCGCCCGAGGTATCGTTAACAAACAGTGTCCGTGTCCAGTTTTCACCTCCGTCGGTTGATTTGAACACCCCCCGGTTTTCGTTCGGCGAGTAGAGAGACCCGACCGAAGCGACCCATATTGTGTCGGAATCGCCCGGATGGAGCAATATTCGGCCGGTTCTGTGCGTGCCTGCAAGGCCTACGTGGGCCCAGCTCTCACCCCAGTCGGTACTGCGGTACACACCGTCTCCTGCATAGGAAGATCGACTGGAGTTGTTTTCGCCGGTCCCAACCCAGATCGTTCCGGTATCCCAGTCCACGGCGATGTCCCCAATGGTCATCACGCCTTCGTGGTCAAACAGCGGATCGAACGACTGCCCGTTATTCCACGTAATCCACAGACCACCCGATGCGTAGGCCACGACAAAATGGGTCGGATCAGCCTCATGAGCATCGATATCGACCACGCGACCGCTCATGATCGCCGGGCCGATATTGCTGACCGGAACGCGGGCCAGCGGAGAGTTTTCAAACAGGCTCAGCCGCTGTTCAAAAGCCGCACGGCGGGCATCGGCCGAGGTAGCCTCATGCAGGCTGTTCATGACCGGCTCCTGATTCGCCCGCTGTGCCAGCGCCGGGATAGGAGTTAATGTCAGGAGGAGGGCGACTACGAAACAGGCCCGGATGGATCGGTGGTCGAAAGTCATTTCTTCTGGTGGGTTGAGCAGTATTGGAGAGTGTCCGGATAATGTAGGTTGAAATTGAATTATGTGCCCCGACACCGGCGACGCACTGCCGACGCGCTGCCCGCGTTGGACCTACTCGATGATGGGATTCCGTGTCGGATTCAGTAGGTTCTGAGGCGTAACTAACTTTCCCACAATGGACGCCCCACTCATCATCGGTGAAGAGCGAGAGCTCACTTCTAAGCGAATAGAGGTCAGAAACGCGTTTGACAACGCGCAGGTTGGATCCCTTTCCATCGCCGACCCGACTCACATCGAGCAGGCAATCAGCATTGCAAAGGCTGCCTCAAAGACCGCCTTTCCGGTTCATGAACGGGTCAATGCTCTTTACGCGGCGGCGGACATTCTCGATAGTCATGCCCAGGAAATCGCTCTTCTGCTGGCTCAGGAAGGCAGTAAGACGATCACCGAGGCGAAGAGGGAGCCCGTCAGGGCGGCTGAAATATTTCGCATGTCCGCAGATGTAGCACGCACCCTTGCGGGTGAAACATTGCCCTTCGATGCTCGGCCAGGATCGGAGTCTCGGGTGGGATATTACGTCCGGAGGCCGCTGGGCGTCATCGCATGTATCCTTCCGTTTAACGATCCGATTGCACTGGTCGGGCACAAGGTTGGGCCCGCGATTGCCGGCGGGAATGCCGTTATTGTGAAGCCCGATCCCTCCTCTTCCCTATCCGTCGTTCGAACGTGCGAGCTTCTGCTCGAGGCCGGCATTCCCGCTGGCAGACTGAATGTCCTGACCGGTGGAGCCGCCGTTGGAGAGGCGCTCGTCCGGCACGATGATGTCCGCATGATCTCCTTCACGGGCGGCCAGAATACAGGCGAAGCCATCACCCGGGGCGCTGGAATCAAACGGCTTTCGCTGGAGCTGGGGTCCAATTCGCCCGTGATCATCCATTCAGATGCACGCCTCGATGCTGCGGTGCAGGCCGTCGCTGACGGGGCGTTCGCTCAGGCCGGGCAGAACTGTCTTGGCGTACAGCGTGTTTTCGTACATGAATCGGTCTATGACGCCTTTAGGGATGGACTCTGTGCCCACACGGAAACGCTAAAGGCCGGTCACTCCCTTGATCCGAGTGTCGATGTCTGCCAAATGATTCGCCTGGAAGAGGCGGACCGCGTGAAGTCCTGGATTGACGAGGCCGTGCGCGGTGGCGCACGCGTGCTGACGGGCGGTACTCAGACTGGATCCGTCATCGCGCCCACCGTGATGGAAGCCATTCCAGTAAGTGCTCGACTGGCCTGCGAAGAAGTGTATGGTCCCGTCCTCGGGCTATACCCGTACGCCACGCTCGAAGAAGCGGTGGGTCGCGCCAACGATGTCGACGTGGGCCTGCATGGAGCGGTGTTCACAGAAAGCCTCCGCGACGCTTTTTATGTGGCGGAGCATCTGGAAGTCGGTGCCGTGATCATCAATGATTCAACGGACTACCGGCTCGACACCATGCCCTTTGGAGGGACCAAAAAGAGCGGAGTAGGGCGCGAAGGGGTGCGTTTTGCGGCCGAGGAGATGACCGAAACCCGAGTGGTCTGCTTCAATCTGTAGGACTTTCTGGATGCTGCCTATTTTTCGGAGAGAACGTCCAGAATCGTCTCACGGGCGACATTTCGCCCCGAAATGAAGATCACGACCGGCCCATCAGGCCGATTTGCCCCTTCCGGTCTATCTTTTTCTAGAAAATCATCGTTGAGGCACGCTGCAATCGGCACGGCCGAAGAGCCTTCGATCAATATCTGGTGGTGATCTATCATCCACCGCATCGCGTCCCTCAATTCGCTCTCCGAGACAAGCCGGATATCGTCGTACCGGTGCCTGAGTACTTCAAAGGTCTTGACGCCAAATCCCCCTTCCAGTCCAGACGCAAGCGTCTTGATTGCCGGCAGTTCGGTCACGGGCTTGCCGGCTTCGATTGACCGCAAAAATCCGGGTGAGTCCTCGTGCTGGCACAACACGATGCGGCATGACGGCTTTTCGTGTTTCATGAACGTCGCAAATCCAGCGGCGTGGCCTCCGCCCCCAACGGGCAAGACAAACGTGCTCGCATCCGGTACCTGCCGGTTTACTTCGACGGCTACCGTTCCCCCGTTGCCCGCCATTACATCGACATCATCGTAGGCGCTCAGGAAGGGCAGGCCCAGTCGTTCGGCTTCGCCGACAGCCCAGGATTCTGTCTCATCGTAACCCAAGAAGTTCGATTTTCGAACATCGGCGCCCATGTCCTGCATCGCCTGAAATTTGACCGGATCGACACTACTGGGTACAAATATTGTCGCGCGCATTCCCAGCTCCATCGCCGACCAGGCCACCCCTTTTCCATGGTTGCCCGCAGAACACGTTGCGACATGATGGACGCCATCTTCCTTCATCCGTGACATCGCGTAAAGCGCACCTCTAGCCTTGAAACTGCCCGTTACCTGCAGGTTTTCCAGCTTGAACCAGACCGGCACGCCTAGCTTTCGGCTCAATTCAAGGGAATGTTCTACAGGAGTTTCTCGAATTCGTCCCTT
>CALBJU010000377.1 GCA_937893205.1 uncultured Bacteroidota bacterium | reverse complement strand
ACATCGCCGTCGTACTCGCCTTCTACAAGGGTGAGTTCCAGCCGATCGGCGATAGGGAGGAAGTGTGCATAAACCGTAGCTCCGCCCGTAATGAAGACAGTCGGAGCATCCGATGCAGCAGCCAGCGCATCATCAATAGAAGAATGCACGACCACATTGTCCCACTCATGCCAGGAGGCTTCGTGTGCGAGCACAATATTGAGCCGACCGGGCAGTGGTCTGCCGAGTTGATGCAGGAGTGATTCAAACGTCCGTTTTCCCATCAACACGGGATGCCCGGAAGTCATCGCCTTGAATCGTTTCAGGTCCTCTGGTATGTGCCAGGGAAGGTCTTTTCCTTTTCCGATCACCCGATCGCGCGCACCCACCGCCGCAATAATCACGACCTGGGGCATCAGACTGCCACCGGGGCCTTGATCGTAGGATGGAACTGATAGTTCACCAGCTCAAAATCCTCATACTCGTAATCAAAAATCGAATCGGGACGGCGCAGGATGCGGAGCGTCGGAATCGGGAAGGTCGAACGAGATAGCTGCTCATCGATCTGATCCAGATGATTCAGATATACGTGGGCATCGCCGATGGTGTAGACGAGCTCGCCGACATCCAGATCGCACTGTTGCGCAATCATGTGAGTCAGCAGTGCATACTCGGCGATGTTGAAAGGCGCACCCAGGAAAAGATCATTGGAGCGGACGTAGAGCTGGCAACTCAGCTTTCCATTTCCAACCCAGAACTGGTAAAACATATGGCAGGGCGGCAGCGCCATATTCTCCAGATCGGAGACGTTCCACGCATTCACGATGTGTCGCCTGGAATCGGGATTGTTCTTGATGCTGTCGATGACCTTCTGAATCTGGTTGATTCCCGGCCCGCCGTTCGAGTTCCAGTTTATCCACTGCTTGCCGTAGACCGGCCCCAGGTTTCCTTCTTCATCGGCCCATGCATCCCAGATATGGACATTGTTGTCGGTCAGGTACTTGGTGTTGGTTGCGCCTTTCAAAAACCAGAGCATTTCGATGGCCAGGCCCTTGAAATACGTCTTCTTTGTAGTGACCAGCGGGAAGCCATCCTGCAGGTCGAAGCGCATCTGATAACCGAAGGCAGAAAGGGTGCCCGTGCCCGTTCGATCTTCCTTTTGGAGCCCATTTTCTTTAACGTGGCGAAGAAGATCGAGATACTGCTTCATAGGGCGAGTTGAGGGGCTGGATCTTTTAAGAATGGGGGGGATAAATACTGTACCCCATCGGCCCTCGCAATCTACGACATCCCATGAGAACCATCGATCCAAATCTTCACCAGATTCAGGGTATCAATCACCTGAACAAAGTGCTCGGCTACGCGCCCATGGTTGCAGAGGATGGACGTGCTGAAGTACACCTGACACCGGAAGACTGGCATGTGGTTGCGGACACCATGTTTCACATGGAAACGCCGAGAGAAATGCTGCCTGATGCCATTCTCGAGTACGAACTCAAGACCGAAACTCAGAGTATTGAGCTGAAGACCGAGGATCTGACGATCTCGGTCGAAATGATTTGAGGCGCTGCTAGTTGACGCCTGCCTTCAAGTCGAATCTCGGAATATCAACCTTGATCCGCTCGCCACGACCCTTTTCCATGGTGTAGTGCCCTTCCATGTGGCCGGTAAACGTCTCCAGCACGCAGTAACTGTTGTACTCGTGAGATTCACCCGGAGCAATCACAGGCTGCTTTCCGATGACTCCTTCGCCTTCAACTTCCTGCACGCTGCCGGTCTCATCTGTGATGAACCAGTGACGGCGCATCAGTTGAATGTCTTCCAGACCGTTGTTATCAATACGCACGAAATATCCGAACACGAACCGCCGCCCCATCACGTCGGATTGACCGTCGAGATACACGGGTCGAACGGTGACCAGAACATCGTTAGTGACAGCAGTGTAAGGGATCATGAAACGCTGGGTCTTGTGAGTTTTTTTCGACAGATTCGTGAACTCCAGGCTACTCGCAATGTTCGATCATTTTAGAGGGCAATAAAATGCATTTTGCAATACATTACCCGTGGGGGGTGAGATAGGATTTTTGCGCGTTAGACGCAGTTCGTAACACTTTTTCCGGCTCCAGAAGGGAGCTTGTCCAGGAAGAATATCTAATGTCTACAAAAACAGTTGAAAGGCTTGATGAGGCGACCGTTCTTTTCGCGGGAGATTCCGGCGACGGAATGCAGCTTACAGGTTCGCAGTTTACACTGGCTACGGCGTATGCGATGAACGATCTGGCGACGCTGCCAGATTTTCCGGCCGAGATTCGGGCCCCCATAGGGACGACGTATGGTGTCTCGGGATTTCAGCTCCACTTCGGATCCATCGATATTCGGACTCCGGGCGATGAGGTAGATCTTCTGATCGCCATGAATCCGGCGGCTCTGAAGGTGAATCTCGATCGGGTTCGCGCAGGAGGCACCATCCTGGTGAACAGCAACACGTTCGAAAAGCGAAACTTCGATCTGGCAAAAATGGATTCCAATCCGCTAGAGGACGGTTCGCTGGACAAGTATCGGGTTATCCAGGTCGAACTCACCCGTCTGACTCGTGAGACGCTGAAGGGCTGGGATCTCAATCAGAAGGAGATCGACCGATCCAAGAATATGTTTGCCCTGGGATTGTCATTGTGGCTCTACTCGCGCCCCATAGACCCCGCGCGAAGGTGGCTGGCGAAAAAGTTTGCCAAATTACCGCTTATCCGGGATGCCAACCTGGAGCTGCTGAAGAAGGGTTACCATTTCGGAGAAACGACCGAGCAATTTGTTACCCGCTACGAAGTCACTCCGGCTACGCTCCCCCCCGGTCGCTATCGCGCGATCCAGGGCGTTCAGGCTCTCGCCATGGGTATCGTTGCGGCTGCAGATAAGAGCGGTCTGAAAATCATGTACGGCTCGTATCCGATAACACCCGCGTCAGACATCCTGCACGCTCTGAGTCGATATAAAAACCATGACATCACGACCGTCCAGGCGGAAGATGAGATCGCCTCAATCGGTATCGCTATCGGTGCCAGCTTCGGCGGTTCTCTCGGCATTACCGGTACTTCGGGACCGGGTCTCGCGCTGAAGGGAGAGGCTTTGGGACTGGCGCTCGTTCTGGAGCTTCCGCTGGTGCTCATAAATGTTCAGAGAGGGGGACCCTCCACGGGATTGCCCACTAAAACCGAGCAATCTGATCTCATGCAGGCCATGTACGGACGAAATGGCGATGCTCCTCTACCCATCATTGCCGCCAGTACGCCTGGAGATTGTTTCGAAGTGGCCTATGAGGCGTGTAGAATCGCGGTGAAGTACATGACCCCGGTGTTGCTGCTTTCGGACGGTTATCTGGCGAATGGCTCGGAGCCGTGGCTCATTCCGGATCCGGATTCACTTCGTGATTTCAACGTAAATTTTGCGACGAAGCCCAACCACAAGGAGGACGGAGTTCCGGTCTATTGGCCCTATCTGAGGGATGAAGAGACGCTGGCGCGACCCTGGGCGATTCCGGGTACGGCGGGTCTAGAGCACCGAATAGGTGGCCTCGAAAAAGAAGATGGGTCTGGAAACGTTTCGTACGAAGCCGATAATCACGAGCTCATGACCAAGCTTCGTGCTGAGAAGGTGCAGAGAATCCAACAAGAGATTCCCCCGATGGAAATCTTTGGTGACGAAGATGCGGATCTCGTCATTGTCGGATGGGGATCAACGCGTGGAGCTATCGAGGCGGGAGTGACGAGGGCGTTGAACGAAGGCCATCGCGTTGCCTCGATTCATCTCCGATTTATCAATCCTCTACCATCCGACCTCGGAAAGGTGTTGAGCAAGTTTTCCCGTTATCTGGTTCCGGAGCTGAATAACGGTCAGCTGGTAAAGATTTTGAGGGATGAATTCCTTTTAAGTTTTGAGGCCATGAACAAGATCCAGGGACGCCCATTCGGTCCCGCTGAGATAGCGGCCAGAATTGCCAAAATGGCTTCCTAGATTCCACCGACAAACTTTTTCAAGCTATGTCTGACGACGAATCCAAATCGAAAATGCCTTCAAAGCGCAAACCGACGCTGCCTCCTGGAGCTAAACCGAAAAGTCCTCCCTCGCGGCCCCCCGTTCGTCCAGGTGCGAGCGGAAAGCCCGCAGGACCTCCAGGAAAATTGCCTCCGGGAAAGATGCCTCCTGGGAAACGCCCGGCCGGACCTCCAGGAAAGATGCCTCCCGGCAAAAGCCCGGCAGGACCTCCAGGTGGAGATGGTGCTTCCGGATTGACCCGCAAAGACTTCACCTCGGACCAGGATGTGCGCTGGTGCCCGGGCTGTGGCGATTACGCCGTTCTGGCGACCGTGCAGCGTCTGATGCCTGAACTGGGTATCCCCCGCGAAAAAATTGTGTTCATTTCAGGAATCGGATGTTCGAGCCGCTTCCCCTATTACATGAATACGTACGGCATGCACTCGATCCATGGCAGGGCGCCGACCATCGTGACGGGACTCAAGACGTCCCGCCCGGATCTCGACATCTGGATGATCACCGGGGACGGAGACAGCCTTTCGATTGGTGGAAATCACATCATCCACATCATGCGCCGGAACGTGAATCTTCAGATTATCATGTTCAACAATCAGATTTACGGACTCACGAAGGGACAGTACAGTCCGACATCTGAAGTCGGAAAGATTACGAAATCGACACCCTTTGGATCGATCGATCATCCGTTCAATCCGATTGCGCTCGTTCTTGGTGCCGAGTCCTCTTTCGCCGCGCGCACCATGGACCGGGACCCCAAACACATGAAGGATATCCTTCGACGTGCACACGACTTCAAGGGCACAGGTTTTGTTGAAGTGTATCAGAACTGCAATATCTTCAATGATGAAGCTTTTTTCGAGTATACCGAGAAGGCCACAAAATCAGACCGGGCCATCTTCTTCGAGCACGAACAGCCGCTCGTTTACGCTGGCGGAACGAAGGGATTACGTTTGGAAGGATTCCATCTGGAGGCAATTGACCTCGAAAACGGTGATTGGGGTGTGGAGGACTGTCTCAAATACGATGAGACCTCTCGAGAGTTGGCCACCATTCTGGCGCGGGTGTATTGGCACGAAGAATTGCCGCAGCCGTTTGGCGTTTTCTATCGCGAGGATCGTGCCACCTATGACGACCAGGTGAATGCGCAGGTTCAGGGTGTCATAAAGAAGCGTGGGAAAGGTTCTTTGGAGGAACTCCTGGCTGAAGGCGATACGTGGGTCGTATAGTCGGCGTCACGAGAATTGTTGGGGGCCGGATGCAATTCGGGACCTCATGCTGGTCTGGATTGAATTGAATCTTCTTGAACAACCCTGCGAGAGTTCGTATCTTTCTTGGCTCCCCGAACTGCGTAAAACAGTTCGTAGAAAGGGGAAAAGAAGTAAGTTAAACCGACTTTTAGTGGGCTTTTTAAGGTCCACCAGTATACAAGCATGAAAAAGGACATCCATCCAGACTATCACACCATGACGGTGACACTCGCGGACGGTACTTCGTTTGAAACGAAGTCCACCATGTCTGGCGGTACCTATTCGTCAGAAGTGGATTCGACGAATCATCCGTTCTACACGGGCAAACGTCAGTTCGTGGATACGGCAGGCCGTGTTGAGAAATTCAACCGTCGCTACCGCAAAGCGTCTACTGAGCCCACCGAAGAGACAGAAACGGCGGAGACGACTGAAGCTGAAAAGACTGAAGGAACGGAGTAGCTACTTCGCTCTAGAGATTTTGAAAGCGGGGCGCCAGCAGGCGCCCCGCTTTTTTTATGCATTTTTTTGCCGCGTAAGATTTCGTATAGTCGAACCTGAACCCGTGCGCTCGTTTTATGGCTCTATCGCCCCCCTCCCAACGATCGAGCAACATAATGCGCGGGACCTCGTACCGAATTTGGTACGTAGAGCAAGCCGACCTGGAATGCACCGCCTTATGGGAAAATCTCTTCGAAACACGCTGATTCTGTCCACTTTTCTAGTGGCATCTTTCGCGTTTGTGCCCGCGCTATTGGCACAGACCTCCCTTACTACGCCGCTCGATCAGGATATGGAGCTGCGGATTGAAGAAGCCCTGAGCGATGTAACGTCCTACCTGGAAACAGCCACCGAGGAAGAGTTGGGCTCTGCCGAGGATCCCCAGTGGGAGATTGCCAGAGAGTTTTTTGAGTACTCCATTACTCATCCTGACACACCAACTACACAGAGAGCTTCGAATTTGGCGCTCGAGATGTGGCAGCGACTCAGAGACATGGGAACGTTTACTCCAAGGAGGCCAAATAGAAACCAGTGGGCTCAGGAGCTCCTCCTGCCCTCAAACGCGTACGCTGATCCCAGAGACGGACACAGCTACGCGTCCGACGATCACCTGTTAGAGGTAAATAAGGTTGCGCTGAACACCTTGGCCAAGCAGAGTAAATCCATCGAAATATTTCGGCAGTGGCGTCGCGACGGTTACAATGACGATGAGTTCAGCATTCCGATGCTGGGAAGCACTGCGCCCAATTTCAATATCAGGACCATAGACGGTAAGCGCCTGTCACTCTACGAGTTGCGAGGAAAAATCGTCGTTCTGGAGTTCTGGTCGATCCACTGTGAGCCCTGCGCCACAAGGATTCCCAATCTGAAGGCTCTGCTCAATACCACGCCCTCCGACAAATTCGTCATAATCGGCATCACACTCGATCAGGACGAGGAGCAACTGACGAACTATCTGCATGACAATGACATCCGCTGGCATCAGGTCGCGTCTGAAATCGCCTGGAGCCACCAGCATCCTGCTCTAAAGGGAATTCCTTCCACCTATCATTTGTCCCATTTACCTAAGTCCTATCTGATCGACGAGAAGGGCGTAATTATCGGGATGGACTTGAGCCCGGCTGTTTTGACACAGCGCGTGAAAGGACTGCTCGCCACCGACAGGTAGATCGTTTCGAATCAACCGAAGCACACATTCTCCCCCGGCAGCATCGCTTTGTTTTGTAACGAGGAGGCCCCTAGGTTCTCGACATGAGCACATCGGGCAAAATCAATGCAGTCGACCTCATCGTGCGCAAGCGGGAAAAGGGCGAACTATCCTCTCTCGAGATCACGTCGCTCGTAAACGGCTACACCCTCGGAGACATTCCAGACTACCAGATGGCCGCCTTCCTGATGGCCGCCTTTCTGAACGGAATGAACGAAGCCGAAATGGTGGCTCTCACGGAAGCGATGCTCCACTCGGGTAGTGTGCTGGATCTGTCGGACATCCCAGGAAAGAAAGTCGACAAGCATTCGACTGGCGGAGTGGGAGATAAGGTATCCATTCCTCTCGCTGCGATCGTCGCCGCGTGCGGCGTTGGGGTGCCCATGATTTCTGGTCGCGGTCTGGGCCATACCGGTGGAACACTCGACAAGCTCGAGTCGATTCCGGGTTTTTCTACACAGATGGATATTGGAGCCTACCGACGGCAGTTGGCGGATATCGGGGTGGTCATGATTGGACAGACCGCTGAGATCGCTCCCGCTGACAAGAAATTATACGCCCTGCGCGACGTGACCGGAACGGTTGAGTTCATTCCGTTTATTGCGGCATCCATTCTTTCAAAAAAGATTGCTGAAGGCATCGACGCTCTGGTGCTGGATGTGAAATGCGGGTCAGGAGCATTCATGCAGAACGAGGCGGACGCTCGTCAGCTCGCAGAAACTCTGGTGCAGATTGGGGAGCGCTTCGACAAGCCAACGGTTGCTCTTCTCACTGACATGGACCAGCCTTTGGGCAGAAGGGTAGGTAATTGGCCAGAGATCGCAGAGTCGGTGCAGTGTCTTCGCGGCGATGGACCTGAGGACCTGATGGAGGTAACCCTGGCCCTCGCAGCCGAAATGCTCCTTGCTGGTGGTGTAGCCGAATCTCTGGAAGAGGGGCAGGAGCTGTCCAGCCAATGCATAGATGACGGGCGCGCGATGGAGAAGTTTGTCAGACTCGTCGAATCTCAGGGCGGAGATCCGGATGCGGTCCGTAATCCGGAAACGATGGACGAGCAGGCCCACACGGCCGATATTCGCGCCCCTGAGAACTCAGCCGGAACGGTAGCGCGAATCGATGCGCGAATCGTGGGCCGCGCCATGATTACCCTCGGAGCCGGCCGCACGACAAAGGAAGATGACGTGGACCCCCTCGCTGGAATTACCCTGTTGGTAAAACAAGGCGAGCGAGTTCCGTCTTCGGGCGTGATCGCGCGAATTCATGCCTCAAGCGAGGATCGATTTGCCGCCACAGAAGAGCTGGTTACTTCAGCGTTTGAATTTGCTGAAACGGTATCAGACCCTGGCTCTCGATTGATTGATCGGTATTCTAATGGTCATTGGGTGAATCCGTAGGCCATCCTTTACGTAGGACGAGCTTGGACAATGCTATTATTTATTGTTCAATAAACTTCAAGGCGTCCTCTCCGGGCTATTTTCGGTGTTTGATTCCCCGTCATCACTATATTATTCCCGGGGAATCCGACTCCCGCTAACTCAACGAAAGATAAAGACATGTCAGTCTGGTCACGATTCAAACGATTCGTAAAATCAGTCTTCGGCGGTGCCATTTCTGCGCTGGAAGATCCGAAGCTGATTCTCGAACAAAACATCCGGGAACTCAACGATCAGGTTCCGAAGATGAACGAGAACATCGCGACGGTGAAAGCCAACGTGATGATGCTCCAAAAAGAAGTCCGCAAATACGAAAGGGAACAGGCGGACCTCACGGCGAAAATTAAGGCAGGGATTCAAGCGGGACGGGATGATATCGCCGAACGCTACGCCATGCGATTGGAGTCAGTGCGGGACAATGTTGCCAGCACGAAGGAGCAGCTAAAATATGCGTCCGCTGCGTACGATAAGGCCCTTCAGGTGAAGAAGGCGTTTATGCGCGAGAAAGAACGTAAAATTTCGGAGGCCAAAGATGCCCTTCGTGCCCACGAGCGCGCCAAATGGCAAGCCAAGATTGCCGATACCCTCGAGTCATTCGAAGTGGCCGGCATCGACCAGACGCATGATGAAATGATTTCGCGTATTCAGGAGAAAACTGCGCTCAACGAAGCTCGTATGGAACTTGCCCTGGATTCGGTCGACACGGAAGCACTTCAAATCGAAGAAGACGCCCAGCAGATTCGTGCCTCCGAACTGGTCAAGCAGTTCAAACTGGAGATGGGAATAGGCGACACCAGTGGTTCAGAAGAAGAACCTCAACTGGATATTTCTGAGAAGGAAGCCGATACCAGTGGGAAAACCATTGGCAAAGAACGCTCGAAGAGTTGATCCACGGTATTTGTTCACAGTGTCGATGACTCCTGAAGAATTTAATAAGGTAAAAGAAGCCGAAAAGGCGCATCTTCGAAAGCTCAAGGAGCTGAAGAAGACGCACGCCCAGCTCTCTCGGAAGGCGCGCATTACGAATGCCGTGACCGACATGGCTGAGAGCGTGCAAGGGCTCTTTGAT
The DNA here is from genome assembly GCA_937893205.1 of uncultured Bacteroidota bacterium. GTDB lineage: Bacteria > Bacteroidota > Rhodothermia > Rhodothermales > UBA10348 > CALBJU01. The sequence continues at coordinate 3,335 of CALBJU010000377.1, read as the reverse complement.
GAGCACCGCACCATGGTGGATCGGCTTGAGATGGACGCTATCAGTTCAGAAGCAAGACTGGACGTAGCTATGGACGGCCTCGAGGGCGACTCCTCTGCTCAGGAAACGCTCGATGCCGCACAGCTTGAAGCCGATCAGGAAGCGATCAAGAAAGCGCGGGCGAAATCGTTGATCCAGCAGATGAAGTTGGAGGGGGGCTTCGTGCCTACCTCGCCGACAAAATCAGAATCCCCTTCCGCGAAAGCTGTGGAGGCAAATCCGGACACGCCAGAGACGACTCCTGAATTACCTGAAAAAACTATCGGAAAGATGAAACCCTGACGCCGTGTAGTGACGTACTCGGGGTGCTACAAGCCGGCAGACTTGATGCCGGAAATGAAGAGTGATGATTTGAAGATGACCGAACTGGATATCAACTACACCAAGGAAGCGTTTCTGCATCCTTGGAATCTGACGTTCTTGATTGCGTCGATGCTACTGGCGTTCGGCGTGAGCATGACGGGCGCCACCTGGCCATTTGACGCGGCGTTGATTTTCACTGCCGGCGCAGAGCTCGCGTTCCTGGGCATGATGCCCCGCAGCGAACGATTTCGAAGGGCTATCCGCTCTCGGAGAGCCGCCGAACACGCCAAGCCTCCTTCCCAGAAGGAGCTCTTTCAGACATTGGCTGCTCCGGATCGTCGTCGCTATGCCAGGCTCAGAAAGCTGGAAAAAGAGATTCGGACCAATTACCGGAAGTTGAGCTATGCCTCTCAAGGCATGCTCGACTCTCACCTGAAAAAGATCGACGGACTGCTCGAATCCTACATGAAGCTGCTGTATCAGAAGGAACGCTACGAGTTCTCTTCACAGGCAGGCATTGAATCTGAGGTGATCCGCTCCATAGAAGAGCTTCACACAGACATGGAAGACGACAGCCCTCGGGTTCGTGCGATCAAAGCCAGACGACTTCGCATCCTGGAACAGCGCCTGGAGAGATCAAAGAAAGGTCAGGAAAATCTAGAGATCATCGAAGCCCAGCTCGAGACCATCGAGGACGTCGTCAAGTACATCCATGAGCAGTCTCTCACGCTCAGAAATCCGGAAGAGATTTCGTTTCAGCTCGATACGCTGTTAACTGAAGTTGAAGAAACGCAGGCTTCGGTTGAAGAACTGGAAGAGGTGTTTGCCAACCCGGTTGACTTGCTCAATGAAATGGATACCTTCGAAGACCCAACCGAGGTCAAATCTCCCGAACCCGGAGAGCGGGTGCAGGAGTAGCTCTACTTTCATTTGAATTCAACGGAAGCCCCGTGTTTCCTTGATGCTATTCATGGTGTACTCCACCCTCTTGATTGATGTTGATTCTGATGGAATTGCCATCGTTACGATTGATCGTCCCTCGAAGCTGAATGCGCTGAACGCGGAAGTTCTGTCAGAACTCGACGACTGGTTTGTGATAGCCCGCGACGACTCGGCCGTTCGCGGGGTCATCATCACCGGATCAGGTCCCAAAAGTTTTGTAGCGGGTGCCGATATCGCAAAGTTTAAAGACCTCTCCCGGGAGACCGGAAAGGGCTTTGCAGAAAAGGGACAGGCAGTTTTTAACAGGATAGAAAATCTGGGCAAACCCGTCATTGCGGCGGTCAACGGTTTCGCCCTGGGCGGTGGTTGCGAGCTCGCGCTGGCATGTCATTTACGGGTCGCTTCGGACAACGCCAGATTCGCTCAACCCGAGGTCAATCTGGGAATACTGCCCGGATATGGGGGGACTCAGCGGCTGCCACGCCTGGTCGGCAAAGGAATTGCCACCGAACTCATTTTAACGGGCGCAATGATATCTGCCGAGCGGGCCCATGAAATTGGCCTGGTCAACCATGTATTTCCACCCGAGGGGCTTCTCGAGGGCGCGAAAAAACTGGTGGCAAGCATCATATCCAAGGCCCCGATTGCCGTCGCTCTCTCTCTGGAGGCGCTGGGTGGGTCGGATACGCCGCTGGCGGACGGACTCCGCCTCGAAGCTGAATTATTCGGTCAGGCGTGTGCAACGGCTGATTTTCAAGAAGGAGTCGATGCATTTCTTGAAAAGAGAAAGGCCGATTTCAAAGGAAAGTAAGTGTTCTGATACCACATGGAAGTCGCACTTATTCTACTGACGCTGGTCCTCAGCGCCTTTTTTTCCGGTTCAGAGATCGCCTTTGTTACCGCCAATCGGTTGCGGGTTGAGGTTTTCGCCCGGCGGTCGGGTTTTGTCGGAAAGATCATTTCTCGATTCCTGGAGGATCCGGCTACGCTTCTCACGACCACACTGGTGGGGAATAATCTTGCCCTGGTCATCTATTCGACGCTGGTCGCGCTCTATCTGGAGTCCCCCCTTCAATCGTTCTACGGCGGGACCGTGGGCCTGGAACTAGGCACTGCAGGCGCCCTTACCCTGGTCACACAGACCGTTCTGGCTTCGCTCGTGGTGCTCATTGTCGGAGAGATCATTCCGAAATCCATTCTCAGGGAAATAGCGAACCGAGCTGTCTTCGCCTTGGCCATCCCGCTCAGGATAACCTATTTCCTGTTATATCCGATGATTCTGGTGGCCCGTTGGTCTGCTACTGGACTCATCAAGATTATCAAGGCAGACTCAAGCTCCTACACAGAATTTATGCGTCGGGATTTTGAGCTGTTGATCGAAGAAGGACTGCGTTCCGGCGAGTTGGAACTGGATCCGGAAGAAGGCAACCTGCTGTCCAATGTTTTTGCAATGAGTACCATCCGCCTGAAAGAGTCGATGGTACCCCGCACCGATGTCATTGCGATGGACGAAAAAACTCCGCTCAGCGAACTCCAGCAGACCTTCGTTTCGACGGGTCACTCAAAAATTCCGATTTTCAGGGAAAACATAGATAACATCGTCGGAATTGCGTTTGCGTACGACTTTTTCAACCGCCCGGAATCTCTTGAGGAGATCATCCGCCCAGCGACCTTCGTACCCGAGACCAAACTTTCGAAAGAATTGCTTGAGGAATTCCTGGAGACAAAGATTTCTATAGCGATTGTCATCGACGAATACGGGGGAACGGCAGGCCTCGTTACCTCTGAAGATCTTCTGGAGGAATTGTTTGGCGACATTAAGGACGAATTCGACCTTGATGAGACCATCTTGCAAATTCTGGGTGAGGGGTCCGTGATCGCGAGTGGCAGGTTGGAAATTGACGAATTGGAAGAAAAATCCACCATTTCACTCCCCGACGGTGATTACGAAACGGTTGCCGGCTATCTCCTGGAAAGACTGGGTACCATACCGGAGGTCAGAGACGAGTTCGAGCTGGATGGATATCGATTTGTGATCCTGCAGGCTACGG
>CALBJU010000376.1 GCA_937893205.1 uncultured Bacteroidota bacterium | reverse complement strand
AACGAAGTTATTTCTGACAAGCGCAGCCCAGTTCCGACCCCGAAAAGAATTACATCCTTCAGCCACAAAATCTTGCTGTCGATGATTTGACGATCAGACAACTTGAGATCATAATCGGCATCTTTCGCATTAAGTAATCTGTCAACATCTTCATTGGTCAGGAAGGTCGGTATTCGCTTTCAAATTTTGGGGCGGTATAAAGTCAGTCCCTGTATCGTGCTGCCAGACACAGATCTTCCATGATCGAGGTTGTTAGCACATTACTAAATTTTTGCATGTAATCGAGTACCTTTTGACGCGGCAGACTAGGAATGCCCCTTCTCACACAGCATCACCAAAATTCAAATCTATATGACGAAGACTTTCATTAACGCCGCATGCTGTTTGTTCTTGATGGCTCTTGTCGCTTCCGGCTGTAGCGATTCGGAACGTGCTTTTCAAGAGCAGGAGGACCCACGAAGTTGGTTGGCCGGTGATCATCACATTCACAGTCAATTCAGTGTAGGGTGGGACCGGACTCAGACCCCCCCGACTCCGATTTTCGGCGGGGCTGTTAGGTATTCCATTCCTCAAAATGCAGCCATGGCGAGAAAATTCGGCCTTTCTTGGATGGTGGCGACGGATCATGGCGGCCCAAATCACAGCAAGATCAACCTGGAGCAGGCTTACCCGGAATTGCTTCAGTCTCGCCGGGATATCAGTGAAGTGATTCAATTTTACGGAATGGAATTGGATACGCCAGCAGGTGAACATAGTAGTCTGATCATTCCACACTCGCATGATGAAGCGGATGTCCTATACAAATTGGAATTGAATTTTGGACGCGTGGAGGTATTTCCTGTCGATTCAACCAGAAACACGGAGAGAAAAATGTTGGAGGCACTGACCGTGATGCAGGACATGGATTTGCGTCCACTTGTGATCGCCAATCATCCTGCTCGTACGGCAACAGGAGATGGTGTTTATGTGGCATATGATCCTGAGGAATTCCGTCGTTGGAATGACACGGCGCCTGATGTGGCGGTCGGAATGGCTGGAGCGCCTGGCCACCAAGCATTTGCATTCAGCACGAACCCAGCGATCACTGATCCTCAAATGCGGATTAGGGGAGGATATCGGGGTTTCCCGACAATGGGTGGATTCGATCAATTGACGGCTAAACTGGGAGGGTTTTGGGATTCCATGCTGGGTGAAGGGCGGCACTGGTGGATAACGGCCAATTCGGACTCTCACGTTCATTTTTCGGAAGGAGGTGGTGATTTCTGGCCAGGTGAATATTCAAAAACATACGTATACGCGGAGAAAAGCCATGATTCCATCATGGAGGGAATCCGAGCCGGAAACATCTTTGTGACCACCGGGGATTTGGTGAGTGAACTATTTGTTGAAGTAGTTCAGGGAAGAACAAGAGGTGGGATTGGCGAAGAAATTGAGGTCTCAGCACGGAAGAACGTGACCGTGTCCATCAGAGTTCTTGATCCAGATAGTTTAAATGCCGGAGGACGGAATCCTGAAGTAAATCGAATCGACCTGATCGTAGGAGATGTCACCGGCATTTCTGACGATCCGACGATCGACTCGAATTCCTCGGTCCGGGTTGTGCGCAGATTTACGGCTGATGAGTGGGAGAGAGAGGGGGAATTTCTGACAATGGACTATTCTTTCCCGGTTGACCGCCCCATTTTTATTCGAGTTCGTGGGACGAACACCGACGAATTGGAGCCGGTCGTTGACCCGCCTGCTGAGGACCCATGGAGTGATTTGTGGTTCTATTCCAATCCAGTTTTCGTCACGACCCGATAAGGAAGCGGGACGTGTAGGATCTTTGTCCGGTCCTGAGCTAATGGGATTGGATCCGATCGCCCTTCTGCCACTAAACTTACTTGTTGGCAGGGGCGATTTCGTTCAGCTGCCGCCCCAGATTCAATCGTAGGCCCAAACGAGCTTGGTCGCTGGAAGACGTGATTTCTGATTGGACGACTTGGTTAATCAGAATGCGCTCTCCAGGACCTTATCACTCGTTGATCTTGGTTCTATTCCTGTCATGGAGTACTGAACCTATAAGTTTTTCTCCAAATGGGAACGATTTGAGTCGCTTTTGGAAGCTGGCGCCGGTTCCAGATTGAGACGTACAGCCAAGAAGTGTGCAAACGGAAAATGCCAATAAAAGGGAAGCTCCGTGGCATTGTGAGAGTAGATTGAGAGTCATGTTCGATCGGCTCTGGAGAGCCCAGTTTGGCAGATTGGCGATGGACCTTCTACGCGCCATTTTTGTCAATGTTGGAAGCCCTCTCTCGCGTTTTACGAGGATCGATACTCTCAATCGGCGCCTGTGAGGCGCACGGCTCTTGCTGGAGAGACTAGTGCTTGCACTCAGACCGCGATTGAAGTATGCTGCGGCCTGATTAATTCGCCGCACAGTCACGCACGGAATCCACACTATGAAAAGATTATTGCCAGTAGCACTGCAATGGGTCGCCCTCCTTCTACTAATTATGTGCCAGCAGGACGCGTTTGCCCTCCAGGTCGAGTCGTACGATCCAGAAGCACGCCTCGCGGAACTGGGAATCACGCTTCCTGAACCACCCAGCCCGGTCGCCAACTATGTAAATGGGGTCCGGACGGGAAATCTGATATTTCTGGCAGGAAAAGGGCCCAAGGCGGCAGATGGCAGTGAGCTGCACGGCAAGTTGGGCGCAGGAGTAACCATCGAAGAAGGCTATGCTGGTGCGCGCCTGACTGCGATCAATCAGCTGGCCGTACTGAAATCCATGCTGGGAAATCTGAACCGCGTCGTACGCGTCGTGAAAGTGTTAGGCATGGTCAATTCGGATCCCAACTTCGTGGAGCAGCCCGCGGTGATCAATGGATTTTCAGATTTGATCGTTGAGGTGTTTGGTGATCGTGGGCGACACGCCCGCGCTGCCGTTGGCATGGCGTCATTGCCGCGCGGCCAGTCTGTAGAAATTGAAATGATCGTCGAAGTACGCGACTAGAAAAAGACTATGAACAGGATAAAAATAGTGGGTCTGGGAATCGTCGTCGTGTTTTGTGCGGCGCTCATACCGTCCTCTGCCGAAGCACAAAGTGAACCACTTCAATTGAAGTATCTGGGCGCAGCAGGTTGGGAAATATCGGATGGCAATGTGGTCGTTCTGATTGATCCATGGATCACCAGAGCCAAATATGGAGGAGGGGGTCATCCCGACGACACCAGGCCAGGCTATGCGAGAGATGATATTGCACCTTCTGACACGGTGCTCATCGATCAGCTCATCTCGAGGGCCGATTTTATTCTGGTGCACCACGGACATTTCGATCATCTGGGAGATGTGCCATACATCGCCCGGAAGACTGGAGCAAAAGTGATCGGAACGGAAACGACCATCATGATCTTGCGCGCTTATGGAATTCCGAATGAACAACTGTACGCCGTCGGTGGAGGCGAAGACTATCAATTCGAGAATTTCTCCGTTCGGGTCGTGCCCTCCATCCACTCCGCGCTGGGCGAAAAGCATTATTTCGACACGAGGCGCTATGATCGCAATACAGAACTGGAAGCACCTCTTCTAATCAACCAGTTCATTGAAGGAGGATCGCTGATGTTTTTGGCGCGGTTCCAAAGTCACAATGTGCTGACGATGGGCTCGATGAACTTCGTGGAGCGAGACCTTGAGGGCATTCATCCGGATATTCTTCTGGCCGGAGTGAATGGATCTAGATTGGGCCTGTACAACTACGATGAACGCCTTCTGAAGGTCACCGGTTATCCCGCCATCGTGATACCTACCCACTGGGATAATTTCAGGCTGCCGTACGGCTTCTCACAGGAGGCGAATATTGCCAGGAATCTCGTTCCATTTGTCAGCGCAGTCGCGAACATTTCTCCCAAGACCCGGGTGATTCAACCGGTGCATTTGGAGACGATTACAATCGAATAGTCGCGCTGAGGTGGGTCCTTAGTCGAGCACTTCAATTAAATAGCTCGCTCCCACAGTCGTCTCGAAGGAAATTTGAGATTGATCTGTAATATCCAGAGTGATCTCGCGGCCTGCTGATGTCACTCGTACCCGCTGATCTGTATTGATCACGACCCGATTTCCAAGGTCAGACCGAAGGACAGCTGAGTTCAACGAACCATCTGCCCAGTCCATATCGACCTGGAAGCCGCCCCGAGCCCTCAATCCGCTTATTGATCCCGTCGACCATTCTGCGGGGAGTGCGGGTAGAAAACGTAGCTCACCCCGGTGTGACTGCAGCAACATCTCTGTCATGCCTGCTGTCATTCCAAAATTGCCATCCACCTGTAATGCACGACCGCATAGTGAAAACATGTTGGGCAGCGAAGAACCGGTCAAATGCGCCCGGAATTCGTGAAGCGCTGGTTCACCCTCGCGAAGTCGGGACCAGAATCCGACCTTGTGACTGTAGGACCAACCGCACCCACCCGTCGTTCGGCGCCTTATTGTAGCGGCAGCCGCCTCGGCAAGGGTCGGTGTTTCTTCCAGCGTTATCTGTGATCCCGGAAACAGGCCCCACAGATGAGAGATATGGCGATGATCTGGCTCAATTTCGTCCCAATCCACAATCCATTCCTGAATCTGTCCGTGTTTTCCGATCTGGACGGGTGCCAATTGGGCCCGTTGGGTCGTTACTGTCTCAACCAGATCTGAATCCAATCCGAGATGCAAGGCTGCTGCGATGTAATTCTGAAACATCTCCCGAATAATCTCCATATCCATCGTTGGGCCAATTGCCATGGTCCGGGCTTTCAAATAAGACCCTGTCACCTCGTCAAAGAATCGAACGTTTCCCGGCCGGTCGGGAAAGTTCTCTGGTGAGTTTGAAGGGGCCGTGACCAACCACCCTGTGTCCGGATGTTCGACGAGAATATCAGAGATGAATAGGACGGCACCTTTCATCACCGGGTAGACTTCCCGCAGATACTCTTCATCTTCCGTGTACAGATAATGCTCCCATAGATGTGTGGAAAGCCATGCCCCACCAACGGGCCAAGCACCCCATGAGGGACCGTCCATTGGAGCCGTAGCCCGCCAAATGTCGGAATTCTGATGAACCACCCATCCCCTTGCGCCCCAATGTTCTCTGGCTACGCTCTCGCCGGCTTCAGAGAGATCCGTAATGAATCCGGTAAGCGGACCCGTGAGTTCAGACAAATTTGCTGATTCCGCCAACCAGTAATTCATCGGCAGATTGATATTGATCGTGTATTTACTATCCCAGGACGGATTTGCCGAGTCATTCCAGATTCCTTGAAGATTGGCGGCTTCCGTACCTGGACGCGAGCTGGCGATCAGCAGGTATCGTCCGAACTGGTAATACAGCGCTGCCAGATCGGGATCAGGGTTGTCCGCAAAACGGGTAATCCTCTCGTCGGTCGGCATTTCGGAGAGGCCTTCATCTCCCAGTTCAATGGAAACCCGCCTGAACCAACTCTGATGTTCGGCAATGTGATCAGCCTTCAGATCCTCGTATGAGCGATCGGAAATGTCCTGAAGGACCTCTTCCACACGGGCCTCGTGATCGCCGCTGACGTCCTTGTAATTGACGAAATTGGTTGCCGCCGCAATCACAAAAGTCGCGGTTGTGGCGCCGCGAACGTGAAGCGTCTTGTAGTCGACCTCGATATCACCACCCTCTGATTTCGCCGTCAGGCGGACTTCGTAGCGCAGCTTTCCCTCGATTCCGAGATAGTCATCACTCTTTCCCCAGACCTTGAGACCATTCGGGGGAACACCCTCCCACCAGAAATAACCGGTACCATAATTGGAGTGGGCCTGATTTCTGGCGCCGTGTAACTCGGCTGAAAAGGTTAATGCACCGGGCTGATCCGCAGTGATCCGTACTACGATGGCCTGATCTACGGCCGTGGAGAATACCTCTCTCGTATATCCGACATCTCCAACGCGGTACGAGACCGTGCTGATCGCTTCGTCAATATTCAGCTCTCTGCGGTAATCTGTTACTTCTTCGTGTCCGGGAAAGAACATCAAAAAATCTCCGAGAGACTGGTACTTCATCTGCTCGTAGGGGATGCCCATCATCGTCCTTCCGAACAGGTCGTGTGCCTTGTTGACTTCCCCCGCAAAAAGAAGCCGCTGAATTTCAGGAAGGGCTGCTGCTCCACCTGGATTCGTCGGATCATAGGGGCCTCCCGCCCAAAATGTCTCTTCGTTCAGTTGAATCCGTTCCGTAGCCGTTTCGCCAAATACCATCGCTCCGAGGCGACCGTTGCCGACGGGTAGCGCGTGATTCCACTGAGCCGCCGGTTGGTTGTACCAGAGTGTTAGATCCGACCAGTCGGCATCCCCACCACTCCTATTTTGAGACTGAGCTGGGACGACCAGAAAAGCCGTACACACGAAAATGAAAAGTGCGAGGCCAATTGAAAGCCTTGTCGCCGGGCGTTGATTATCCACGAGTACTCTCTACTTAATGCATCTTTCGAACGGCGCTCAAGATAGAAAATGCTCCCCATGATGTTGCATATCCAATCTGGCGCGTAGCTACTTTATGGCTTCAGTCAACGGAGCACTAGGTAGGCGCCATGAAAATCCAAACATCAGTCCTATTGATCACTGTCTTCCTGATTGCAGGGTGCGCGAGGCCCGAGCAGGTGGAGCGACCGCCAAACGTGTTGATGATCATGATCGACGATCTTGGATGGACCGATCTGCACATCCAGGGCAACGAGCGATTGGAGACACCCATCATCGATCAGTTGGCTGCAGAAGGAATGCGGTTTACCGATAATTACGCGGCCGCTCCCGTGTGCTCACCGACCCGAGCCGCAATAATGACCGGTCAATCTCCGGCAAGGTTGGGAATTACCAATCACGTATCCAGAAATCAGGATCGATTTCGACCGGAAGGCGCCTCATTACGCGCTGCAGAGATGATCAATTACTTGGAACTGGACTATGTCACCCTTGCCGAACGACTCAAAGAGGCGGACTATGCCACCGCATTCATAGGCAAATGGCACCTCTCGGGGCTTCGAAGCGAGATGTCCACCGTCGAACCTGCCCGCCGACCCCAATTTCAGGGTTTCGACGTAAATATCGGAGGTGTCGCTTTCGGCGGACCTCCCAGTTACTTCGATCCCTATGAAAATCCTACCATCGAAGACCGAGAAGAGGGCGAGTATCTGACCTACCGCCTTGCCGATGAGACCATGGGATTCATGGAAGAACATCAGGATGAGCCGTTTTTTGTCGCATTGTGGCCATACACGGTGCATTGGCCCATGGAAGCCCCACAGGAACTGGTAGATAAATATGCTGATCGGCCCGGTTTTGAGGATTATGGAGATGGCATCGAATCCGCCACCCGGTACGCGGCAATGATCGAGGCCATGGACGATGCCATCGGGCGTGTACTGGCCAAATTGGACGAACTAGATCTTGCAGAAGAAACGCTTGTGATCTTTACATCCGACAATGGCGCATATGGGGGCGTCACAGATTTGAGTCCGCTACGGGGCGTCAAAGGGCATCTGTACGAAGGCGGTATCAGAGTCCCGCTCATCGTACGGTGGCCCGGGCAGGTGGAGGCCGGTACGTTATCTGGCGAGCCCGTCATCAGCATGGATTTCTTCGCGACCATTTTGGACGTGGCTGGGCTTGAAGCCACACCTGGAGTTCCGTTGGACGGAGAGAGCCTCCTTCCCCATCTCCTGGATAGGAGTCCTCTGGAACGGGAGGCGATCTATTTTCACTACCCGAATTATGCGTTTCACAGCGAAAATAGGCTTGGTAGCGCAATCCGGATGGGCGATTACAAGCTCATCAATTTCTACGACGATGATTCGGTGGAGCTCTACGACGTCGTGAACGATCTGAGCGAAGAACGCGATCTGTCCAGTCAAATGCCCGAAGTGGCAGCAGAAATGAAAGCCGATCTTGCAGCTTGGCTTAAATCGTCGGGAGCGAAAATGCCCCGGCCATTAGAGAGTGACGATTGAGCAACAGGAGTACGCCCGTTATTTCATTTTCCATGTGTCCCAGTAGGGACTGTCGGCTTTAATCTCTGCCCAGTAGGCTCGCATTTGTTCGGCCATTTTGGCGGCTCTTTCGGGCTCCACGTCGGCAAGGTCGGTACTCTGTTCGGGATCTGTTTTAAGATTGAACAGGATGAAGCGATCCAGAGGGCTTGTCTTCAGCCAGTCCATGATCAACTGATCCGGGTCCTTAGCCGGAAACCAGGCCAGAAGCGTATAGTCACCGTCCCGCATCGCCATGTGCGGCATGCGGTAATAGGTGTCCTCATGGGCCGGGAAAAACCAGTAGACTGGGCCGGGCCTTTGCAGCATTTCTCCCTGAAACGCAGGCAACATGCTGACGCCGTCAAGCGCCCTATCGGTTGGCAGAGCGATGCCTGCCAGTTCGAGCATGGTAGGCAGAAAATCTGTTCCATTTATCAGGGACTCATTGAGGGAGCCCGGCTCAATCGTTCCAGTCCATCGCGCGATGCCGGGGACACGGTGACCTCCCTCGTAGGGAAAGCGCTTCATGCCTTTCCACTGCCCGGGCGTTCCGAAAGAGCGATCGCGAGAGAAATCATCCCATTCGCCTCTGGATTCCTCAAAGTTAACTGGAGATTCCGGCCCGTTATCGCTGGTGAACATGACCAGGGTATTTTCCTCATCCTCATACGCATCCAGACCTTCCATCAGGTTTCCGAACGCGTTGTCCAGTTGGGTCACCGTTCCATAGTAGTACTTCTTCAGCGCCGTAATATCTCGTTCCGGCCGCGGCACTGTCCCGTATCGGACAGACTGTTCCAACTGCTCAACCGCTTCTGTGTCGTATGCATCAGCATAAGAGTCCGGCGGTTCGACCGGAGTGTGCGGCTCGTGGCTACAGACGTACAGGAAGTACGGTTTGTCGGGATCGGGCCGGTCACGCAACCAGGCCAGCGCTTCTTCCACGATAACGTCGCAATACCATCCGTCAACCTCGCCCACCCG
>CALBJU010000375.1 GCA_937893205.1 uncultured Bacteroidota bacterium | reverse complement strand
ATGAGGCCGAAACTCCCCTCATCCGAATGCTCGCAAATCAACACGACAGCGCGTCTGAAATTGGGGTCCCACTGCATCGGAGGAGCTACGAGCAGTGCTCCATATTTGAGTGATGTGTGATCCTTAATCAAGGCGGAAATCCTTATTACAAATCGATCGTTGCCGTTTTTTCGAACTGCTTGACCAGAGCCCTGCGGGCCCCCACCCACCAGTCTGGTCCGCGAGTAATTGTTGTTATAGTAACATCCGCGAAGTACGGGATCAAGGAGATCAATTCAGTTGCTATCAATTGCCATTGCTCATCGACAATAAGCTGGGTTATTTCATCGGATTTTTTAGTCGTCCACAGCCATTTGTGTCGTAGGGCTTCTGCCTTTTTCCAATAATTTCTATCATCCCAAGCAAGGGCGCTTTGCTCGATCGTTTCGCCGATGCCTCGGAGACTCAGAACCAGAAAGGCCACCATATCGCCCCACTCGTCATCAATGACCTGACGTTCTGCAAGAAGTCGGATGACCTCAGCACAGGAGCGTCGATGTGCATTTCTCCTCTTCGCAGGCGTATCGCCCGTTCTGATAATTCGTCCCATTCAAAACCAGATTGAGTGTGGATCAGCGAATACGTACGACAGATCTCGTCACTGAAAAAGATTCGCCTTCTATCCGCACAAAATATACGCCCGGCGTCCAACGGGAGCCATCGAGACGGACTGTCAAAGAAACACCCGCGGGGATGAATTCATCTGCAAGTCGGACAAGTTGACGCCCTAGAATGTCGTAAACATCAACGCGTATCCGCTCGCTCACCGCCGTTCGAAGTTCGAATTGTGCGCCTGACTGGAACGGATTTGGATAGACTGGAGATAGTTCGACGTAGGCCGGAATCGTTTCATCTCCTCCTTCTACGAACACAGTGATTGCATCAAGCCGCCACAATTCGCTCCCAACCACGCCGTCATTCGCGCGAAAAAACAGAAAATGACCGTCAAAACCGAGTAAGGAAGCCCCCGAGCCCTGATCTCCTGGAAATAAATCGGTGACGAGAAATGTGCCGTCGGAGGTTCCGTCGCTCGTCCATAGTTCCCTACCGGTCACGCCGTCCTCTGCCGTAAAAAACAATCGATTGGCTGCAAAAAGAAGATTTTCCGGGTCGGAACCAGACGACGGATGAATGTCCGCGACCTGAAGCGTTCCACCCGGTGTTCCATCTGATACCCACAGCTCACGCTCGTCACTGGCTCCGGAAGCGACAAAAAATATGCGGTCGTTTCCAGCGGTAATCCAGGGAATCAGTTCGGTGGAAGTTGTGGATATTTGAGCAAGACCCATCGTTCCCGCTTCGGTGCCGTCGGACACCCAAAGCTCAGGGCCGACGCCTCCAAACTCAGCCCGGAAAAATATTAGATTTCCCAGTGCGGTAAACCAAGACAGATCTGAACTCTGCCGACCGGAAGATAAATTGGCAACCATCACGGTGCCCTCCGTTGTCCCGTCGCTCACATGAAGTTCGAAACCGTTGCTGCCGTCGTTGGCTCCAAAAAAGATCTGGCCTCCTGCCACAGTGAGCCACGCCAGTTCCGAACTCAAGGGGCCATCGCGAATATCTTTTACCAGCTGGGTCCCTTCTTCTGTACCATCCGTCCGCCACAACTCCATCGACTGAAAGGACTCTTCGGCAGCGAAATACAGGGTGTCGTTCAGCACCACCAGACCGCTCGGATTGGATCCAAGAAGGAAGGCTGGATTGATATCCTTCACCAGGCGGGTACCCGCCGTCGTTGCGTCGCTGACCCACAACTCCCTGCCATGCTCTCCATCATCCGCGACGAAATAAAATTTGTCACTGGTCGCTGTCATCCAAAGAATCTCTGAAGGCGCAGGGCCCGGGCGAATATCCTTGACCAGATAGGTTCCTTCCGAGGTTCCATCGCTTCTCCAAAGTTCTGGGCCCGTACTGAGAGTATCCTCCTGAACGAGCCGCACCACTTCAGTCGCTGCAAGGAATAGTACCTGGCCTTCAAATACCATCAAACTTGCTGGATTCGAGCCAGTCGCTCCCGGAAATATATCCCGCATCAGGCGTGTGCCGGGCTCCGATCCGTCGCTTACCCAGAGTTCCGTCCCTGTCAAACCGTCGTTCGCCGCAAATAAAGCTAGGTCATCGAGAACCACGAATGAAGAAGGCGACGCGCTCTCGGTACCCGTCCTTACATCTTGAACGAGGGACGTCCCGGAAGCAGTTCCGTCTGATCTCCAAACTTCGCCCCCGAAAAGCGGCTCACTCGCTCTAAAATACACATCTCCATTCCACACGGTGAGACCCTCTGGATTCGATCCTCGATCACCCGCGTTCAAGTCCAAGACCAGGTAGGTACCCCCCTCGGTCCCATCGCTTGCCCACAACTCGCTACCACTCACGCCGTCATTCGCCTGGAAATAGACGCCTCCCGCATAGACTGTCAGGTCATCTGGGTTGGAACCACCGCTTGCTTGAATGTCGCTTACCAGGAAGGTCCCTCCGGCCGAGCCGTCACTCATCCACACTTCGCGTCCATGGATAGAATCATCTACTGTGAAAAAGATATTCCCCCCATACCTGACCAGGTTTCGTGGAAACGACCCGCCCTGCGGCCTCAGGTCAACAACAATGCGCGTACCAGCCTCTGTGCCATCGGTGACCCACAGTTCGTCTCCTGTCCCATCGCCGTCGGCCACAAAGAAGAGAAAATTGTCGCCTGCAACCAGGACTGATGGATTCGAGCTTACACTGCCGTCGCGGATATCCTTCACCCTCCATGTTCCGGTGCTGGTTCCGTCACTTCGAAACAACTCCGGTCCAGAATCCACGGAATTCGCCGTAAAAAACAGCGTGTCTCCCCACACGGTCAGGTTGTTGACGTCGGACCCAAGTGGGCCCGCGTGCACGTCGTGGACCAGAAAAGTACCCGCTGATGTTCCGTCTGACCTCCACAACTCAGGCCCAGTTACCCCGTCGTTCGCCCGGAAGTACAACGTGTCTGCCATCATCGTCAGCTTCGAAGGAAAAGAACCCAACGATCCAGACCGAATTTCCAAAACCATACTGGTCCCGGAATCCGTTCCGTCGGATCTCCAGAGCTCAGGTCCTTTCACATCGTCATCGGCGACGAACATCAATGTGTCTCCGAATGCAACCAGATCGGCCGGCTCTGACGTGCCAATTCCGCTAAGGATGTCCTTGACCAGGCGTGTCCCGCCCTCGCTGCCATCGCTGACCCACAGCTCACGACCCCTCAGGCCATCATCGGCCGTAAAAAACAGTTGTGAACCCACCCAGACCAGCTCGGCTGGATTGGATCCTATCGGACCCGTTCGGATGTCTTTGACGAGATGGGTCCCGGAACCGCTTCCGTCACTGATCCACAATTCACGCCCTGACGTCGCTGGATCGTCAGCGACAAAAAAGAAACGTTCCCCTGCAGGTGTAATCGAGCCTGGAGTAGAGTTTAATCCCTGACGATTGATGTCTTTGACCAACACCTGGCCCTGTGCGGCCCACGGCAGGCTGATTGCCAACGTTAGAAAGAGTAACCGTGCAAGCATTAATTAGACATTCCGGTTTGGTAAAGGCACAAGTTAGGTCAAGAAAAAAGGGAATCAGAGGTCAATTCAGAGCCCTCCAGCCCTGTTCTTGGGCTTTCCGATCCAAATGAAACAAAAACCCAAGTATTTACGTGAAGTATCCGGCTCGAACCGCTACATCTTCTCCAATCTACTTTCATGACCACAGAACCACCCACAGGGCAAAGAAGCTCCATTGAGACGCTAATGGCGCCGCGTGGCGCCACAGGCGCGGGCAGCCCACCGTCAGGAAGCCAGAGCAGGGGCGGCGGCGAAGGAATGGACCGTAAGCTCGAACAAAAGAGCTGGATCCGAAAAAATATGGCAATGATTGCCGGAGGCTTCGTTCTCATTGCGCTCCTCGCATGGGGCTGGTCGGGAACCACCGGCGGCAGAAAACTCAACGTCGAACTTGAGCGTCTCACTCTTTCTGAAGCAACCTTTGGGCCCTTCCAGGAAATGATCCCTGGGACCGGAAATGTAGAACCTCGAACTACCGTGTTTCTGGACGCCGTAGAAGGAGGCCGAATCGAAGAAATATTTGTTCTTGAAGGAGAGCTTGTGGAGAGAGGCCAACCCATCCTGCGGCTTTCAAATCCGCAGCTCCAGCTCAGCATCCTGGACACTGAGACGCGGCGCATCGAGCAGAATAATCGGTTGGAAGACACGAGATTTCGTGTCGATCAAAACAACCTGAATATGCAGCAACAGCTCACTGATATGGACTACAATATCAGACGGCTGAGACGCGAAAATGACAGAAACACTGCGCTCTTCGAGCGTCAACTTATATCGGCCGCCGAGTTCGAAAGAACGCGCGACGAATATGAGTACTGGGTACGCCGACGCGACCTCACGCTGAGGGGCTATCGGGCCGACAGTATTCGTCAGCGCATCCAAATTGATCAGATGGAAGATGCCGTTCGCCGCATGGATGAGAACTTTGTTTTTGTCGATCAGCGCTTGGAGAACTTGACGCTCCGTGCTCCTTTCAGCGGTCGGCTCTCACAATTAAATGCGGAGTTGGGCGAATTGAAAACTTCCGGATTTCGATTCGGTCAGATTGACATCCTGGATGGTGTCAAGGTGAAAGCGGCAATCGATGAGTTCCACATCACCCGCGTAAAAAGCGGCCAACGGGTCATCACCAACAACATTGGCGGGCAGGAATATGAAATGATTGTCCGCCGCGTTTATCCAGAAGTCATTGCCAGTCGATTTGAAATCGATTTGGACTTCGTCGGGAATGAACCACCCTCGATAAGGCGTGGGCAGACTGTTCGATTCAGACTTGAGATGAGCGATCCTTCCGACGCCATTGTCATTCCTCAAGGTGGATTTTTCCAGACGACGGGCGGGAACTGGATATACGTCGTGGATGAATCGGGAGAGTTTGCCGAGAGACGAGCCATTCGCCTGGGTCGAAAAAACCCCGATGTTTACGAAGTACTCGAAGGCCTAGAGCCCGGAGAAACTGTTGTAACCTCTTCTTACGATACCTTTAACGAAGCCGATCGCCTCGTATTTAAATAATTTTGCCAACCATGTAACAGTTTCAGGTGTCTATTCGATATACATTCGATCGATTGTCCTTACTGGGCCGGATTCGGATGTCGACACCTTTCTATGAATACCCACTGACGGACAGTCAGGACCAACCTAAAGAAGTTACTCATATCCCGACCGAGGGAGACACGAACTATGATCAAATCACAAAACTTAAGTAAATCGTATCTGACAGAAGATGTTGAGACAACGGCTCTCAACAATGTCAGCATAGAAATCAAAGAAGGAGAGTTTGTCTCCATCATGGGCCCATCGGGTTGCGGCAAGTCGACGCTTCTCAACATCATGGGTCTGCTCGACAATCCCACCAGCGGTGAGTATTGGTTTCTTGATACGGAAGTCTCGAATTTGAGCGAGCGTCAGCGAGCTCAACTCAGAAAAGGAAACATCGGATTCGTCTTTCAGAGCTTCAATCTGATCGATGAACTCACGGTTTATGAAAATGTAGAGCTGCCCCTTCTGTACCTCGGAATGCCATCTGAGGAACGTAAGGAGCGAGTGAATGCAGCCCTCGATTCCATGCAGATTCTGCATCGCCAGAATCACTTTCCCCAGCAGCTTTCAGGTGGTCAGCAGCAGCGCGTAGCTATTGCACGTGCCGTTGTCGCTGGTCCCAAACTCATTCTTGCGGATGAGCCCACGGGTAATCTCGACTCTACTCACGGTGAGGAAGTAATGAACCTCCTGACGTCGCTGAACGAAGCGGGCACGACCATCATCATGGTTACGCACTCTCCTGCAGATGCAGAATACAGTCACCGCATCATCCATCTCTTTGATGGTCACGTGGTTACGGAAAACGTCATCGGTCACAAATACGATCACACCGAAGTATCAGTCTAAGTCAGTAGCAACCCTCCCATTGCCATGAACGAGATCTGTATCCATGTGCCCTCGCTACGGGAAAACCAGACGGTTGACGTCGAGGTTACCGTAAACGGCAAAAAGCAGATCATGAGCTACCGGGTTGAATCTTTCGACTGGACCATCGGCGGTCGTGAACTGACTGGACGCATTGAACGCCTTCGATCCCTCATTGAGGGGTATGAGAAAGGCTGGGAGCTCGCGCAGATCGGAGTACCGGACGGTGATCTGGTCCCCGTGATGTTCAGAAAGCGTGAATCCGTCCTGAATTAAGCGACAAGGTGGTGAATATTTGAGCGGGGGTCTGCAAATGCAGACCCCCGCTCTCGTATTTTACAAGACCACCCTTTTCCTCCCTATCAATGCCTTTCTCAAACAAAATTGTCTGGATCACGGGCGCATCCTCCGGTATCGGCGAAGCTCTAGCCAAGGGACTTTCTCGAAAGGGAGCGACGTTGATCCTTTCCGCACGGCGTGTGGACCGACTCGAGCGCGTCCTACGCCACTGTGAGGGCGATGACCACATGGTCTTGCCACTCGACGTCACCCACTCCGACTCGCACCAAGCGGCGTTCGACGCCATTCTGGATCGCTTCGGGAGACTGGATATACTGATCCTCAACGCTGGAATCGGCCAACGGGGATCAATTCGAGAGAGCGGACTGGAGATAGAGCGCCGCGTCATGGAAGTGAATTTTTTCGGATGCACATCCCTGACACACGTAACCCTTCCGCACTTCCTTGAAAGAGGATCCGGGCACTATGTGGTCATGAGCAGCGTGATGGGAAAGATCGCGACCCCTCGGCGGGCGACCTACTCTGCGTCGAAGCATGCGCTTCACGGATATTATGAGGGACTGCGGGCTGAGCTGCACGAAACAGACATCGCCATCACACTGCTTTGCCCCGGCTACGTTAAAACAGAGATCAGCCGACACTCGCTGATCCCATCGGGCGTTGAGCACGGAAAGATGGATGCCCAGCACATTGAAGCGATGACAGCAGCTGTATTTGCCAAAAAAGCGCTCCGGGTCATCGCTCGTAAAAAGGCCATCACGTTCATTGGTGGCGCCGAACGGTTTGGACCGCTGATAGAAAGGATTTTTCCAGGACTGTATCGATTTCTCATTCCTCGCGTAATGAACCGCGAGTAGAGACCGGATTTCGAAAAAGTTTTTACCCCCACATGCCAACCATTAGAATATCGGGTGGGTCTAAGGGGTACAAACGAAATGATCACCTACCCATTGGCTTCATCAGACATTCTGACGCTGCAACCGACATGAAATCAGTTACACGAGTTTTCTATACACTGGCCATCATGGCCTTCCTGGCATCCACGGCGAGCGCGCAGGACGTCCATCGCACGTTCGACGCCTCATCTGGCGGCAAGTTAATTCTTGACCTCGAAACGGGCGGATCGATCGTCATCACCGGTT
Source organism: uncultured Bacteroidota bacterium (assembly GCA_937893205.1). Taxonomy (GTDB): domain Bacteria; phylum Bacteroidota; class Rhodothermia; order Rhodothermales; family UBA10348; genus CALBJU01. The sequence goes on along the minus strand of CALBJU010000375.1, from coordinate 8,359 downwards.
GGAACCGCAGTGAGGTTGAAGTATTCGTCAGCATCGACGGTAGAGATGCGGATGACGTGATTCTCGAGTTTGATGAGTCATCTCGAGCCATAGAAATTTTTACGGAATTCGAGTCGCGTCGCTCCAGAGCAGACGTTGATTTCGAGATCAACGTGCCTTACGAATTTAATCTTGAGATATCCACGAGCGGCGGGGATGTCGAAATTGAGGGCGTGTCCGGCAGCATCGAAGGGTCCAGCATGGGCGGTGATCTGGAGCTGCGCAACCTCTCCGGGAATATTGATATGTCCACGATGGGAGGAGACATCTGGCTCTCTGACTCTGATATTGATGGATCGCTGCACACGATGGGCGGTGATGTCGACATCAGGGACGTGGTCGGAAATATTGACGGCACCACGATGGGTGGGGATGTCACTTACAACAATGTAAAATCAGCCCGTGGCGGCGCCAAAAGCAAAGTTACCATCAGCACGATGGGTGGCGACGTGAACGTCGACGAAGCCCTGTACGGCGCAGACATTCACACCATGGGTGGTGACATCGATGTCGAATCTGCCGGAGAATTTGTGAGCGCGACCACCATGGGTGGAGACATCACGATCGAGGAAATCGACGGCTGGATAGAAGCCAATACCATGGGTGGTGATATTGAAGTCACCATGATCGGGGGAACGGAGGGTGATCGGCATGTTGAACTGGAATCGATGGGCGGTACCATCGAACTCACGTTGCCCCGCGGATTGTCTATGGATATTGAGATCGAAATTACGCTTTCACGCGATGCAGACGATGACGACTACGAGATCATTTCTGATTTCGACCTCGACGTGGAAGTCACCAGGAGAGGCTCCGAGCGCCGCTGGAAATCTTCCCGCAAGATCGTTGCAACCGGAGAGGTTCGCGGTGGTCGCAATAAAATCATTATTCGAACTGTCAATGGCGACGTTATCATTCGGGAGGGTCGATAGCGTCACAGAACAGACTGGAAGATGAATTCAGGCCACTAGGTCTGGCTCATCTTCCACTCTGTTCGGCCATTCACGATTTGCAATCGTTCTTTCGAGCCGGAGTCCTGTCGAATCAGGACCCCGGCTCGCTTACGAAGTTTTGCTTCGCAAATACTTCTAATCGCTCACCGCGGCCCCAATTCGAATGATGCAGATCATCGCTCATCGCGATCCTGATCAGACGTGAGGTCTACTGAGTCAGGCCGTCTGGCCACTCCGATTCGAAGCCGTAGATGTGCACGACCTTCGAAAACTCTTCTGTTTCGCCAATTCGAACCATGCCGAGCTTCTCAATGATGCGCACAGATCCGACGTTCTCGGGATAGGATTGGGACGTAATGTGCGTCAATGAAAAGGTATTCTGGGCCACCCAGAGAGCAACTGCAGACGCCTCGTAACCGTATCCCACGCCCCAGAATCGCTTTGCCAGTCGCCAGCCAAAGTCGATCCTACCAATCTTGTCATCCAGACCAGAAAAACCCATCAGATCGCCGGATTCGACGTGCTCAACTGCGAATCTCGTCCAGCCCCTAGTAGACTGATGTTCAAGGACGCGCTGGATGAATTCCTCCGCACTCGATCTTGGCCGAACCTCTCCATTTCCGATGTGCGTCATCACCTCTGGATCAGAAATTATCTCGGCGAATGCGTCCAGGTCAGAGGCATCCCATTCTCGCAAAATGAGCCGCTCGGTACGCGCGTGGATCTTCATTGACGTCGAATTCTCTGCCGAAAGTTCTGGCATACACTGCGGGGGATTTTATTAGTTTCGAAAGCGTTCGCGTGTTGTTCGCGATAGCTTTTGTTGAATCCAACCATATGTAGGCGTGAGCCCATCGGATAACCCACCGTCTTCAGAGTCTGAATCCCGGGAAAGTCGGAATTTCCTTCAGCAGATCATCGATGATGACCGCGCTACTGGCCGCGTCAAGGGCGAGATCATCACCCGATTTCCGCCTGAGCCGAATGGATATCCCCACATCGGGCACGCCAAGGCCATTTGTCTGAATTTCAACATCGCAGAGGAAAACGGCGGTCACTGCCATCTCCGATTCGACGATACCAATCCCGAAACGGAGGACATGGAGTATGTGCGCGCCATGAAACGCGACATCAAGTGGCTTGGATTTGATTGGGGCGAGCACGAATACTATACCTCGGATTATTTCGAGCAATTGTATGACCTGGCCGTTCGTCTCATCAAGGATGGAAAGGCGTACGTCGATAGTCAGAGTGGAGAGGAAATTCGCGAGACGCGAGGTACCGTCACCGAAGTTGGATCCAACAGCCCATTCCGGCAACGATCTGTCGAAGAGAATCTGGACCTGTTCAGTCGGATGCGCGAGGGTGAGTTCGACGACGGCGCCCACGTTCTTCGGGCAAGGATTGATATGGCTTCGCCGAACATGTTGATGCGAGATCCTGTGCTGTACCGCATCAAGAAAGCGTCCCACTATCGGCGTGGAACCGACTGGCTCATTTTTCCGCTCTATGATTTCGCGCACCCACTTTCAGACGCCATAGAGGGAATCACACATTCTTTCTGCACCCTCGAATTCGATGTGCACAGACCGCTCTATGATTGGTTGGTAGATGCGCTGTTCGACGAACCTCGCCCGCATCAGTATGAATCCGCGCGCCTGAATCTCGAATACACCATCATGAGCAAGCGAAAGCTGCTCCAGTTGGTAAACGAAGGATTGGTAACAGGCTGGGACGATCCCCGAATGCCTACCCTCTCCGGCATGCGCCGGCGCGGATACACACCCGAAGCCCTTCGGCGATTCTGTCATCTGATTGGAGTGGCAAAGGCAAATAATCGCGTGGACTACGCGATGCTGGAGTATGTCGTGCGTGACGACTTGAACACACGGGCGCCTCGTGTGATGTGTGTGCTGGATCCGCTGAAAGTGACGCTGACCAATTTCGCCAAGGATCAAACTGAAAACCTGGAGGCTCCGTACTGGCCGCACGACATCCCTCAGGAAGGATCCCGCATGGTCCCACTCACCCGAGAGATCTTCATCGAGAGAGACGATTTCATGGAGGACCCACCGAAGAAATTCCACCGGCTGAGCCCAGGCCAGGAAGTTCGAATGCGCTACGGATATATCATCCGATGCGATGAGGTGGTAAAAAACGAGGTAGGCGAAGTCATCGAACTGCGCTGCTCCTACGATCCGGAAACACGCTCGGGTGAAAGTGAATCGCGCCGCGTAAAAGGAACAATACACTGGGTTTCGGCCTCGAAAGGATTAGAGATTGACGTCAGGCTATACGACCGTCTGTTCAAGGTTTCAAATCCCGATGACACCGCAGAAGGGGGCACCTTCCTGGATGTTCTGAATCCAGACTCGATGAAACGGGTCACCGCGGTTATAGAACCCAGCACGAAGAACGACGGCCCGGAAACCAGGTATCAGTTCGAACGACAGGGATATTTCTATCTCGATCCAGTCGACTTCGAAAATGGATCACGCGTATGGAATCGAACCATTACGCTCAGGGACACATGGGGAAAACAAACCCAACCACCAAAAGCGAAGGAGACGAGGAAAGTCGACACACCGCGTCAGGAGGTTACTCGACGTGACCCTCTCGAGGGGCTCGATGAAAACACCCTCAAACGTACCCATGAGTTGGAAGCACGGTATGGACTCAGCCTGGAAGACGCCTCGTTCCTCGCTCAGAGGGATCGAGTGGCGGCGTTTTTCGAAAAAGCTGCGGACTCAGATCAGGATGCGGTTGCCGTCGCAAACTGGTTGATCCACGAACTGCGCCCTCTCCTTCCCGAGGAAGGTCTCTCAGCAATTTCGTTTTCTCCCGAAAATTTTGCCGATCTGGTGGGTCTACATGCGTCCGAAACGCTCTCCAGCGGAATGGCTCGCGAAGTGCTGGAAGAAATGGTCGATTCAGGGAAAGCTCCTGGCGAAATCGTCAAGGAACGCGGGCTCAAACAGATTTCTGATACCTCAGAACTGGAATCGATAGTCAGCGAAGTGCTTGCAGCCCACGGAGATCGGGTTGAGGCTTACCGGGCGGGGAAGAAAGGATTGATCGGCTTCTTTATGGGACAGGTAATGCAACGCACCGGCGGTGCCGCCAATCCTCAAACCGTTAAATCGATCCTGGAAAACGCTCTAAGCTAATCTTGCGCTAGGGTCTAATTGATGCTTCTGAGCGCATGTACCCAGCCTCTTCCCATTCGGGAAGTGAATTCCGCGCCTTCTCCTACGCCCAAAACGTGACTACGACCGTTCGTCTCGGTGATGAGTAGGGTGTCTCCGTCTATCCACGAGGTGAACATTCCTCCGGAATCATCGACGGCAAAGGGTACTACGTGGGTGAACTGGTCGCCCGTGGTTCGATACATCAAATCGATCCGACCCGAGGGCATCGTGCCAACAAACAAAACATATTCGCCGTTCGGCGAGAATACGGGCCTCGTGCGAGAGGGAGAATTTTCAGCGGGTGCTACGAGATACGAAGACTGTTTCGATTCCAACGAGTAAATAGAGATCGTCCGTCGTCCGGTGCCGTCCTGAAGCTCCACATCAAAAGCCAGCTCTTCAGAGTCCGGCGACCACTCCACGTTTCTTGGCTGATACTTGTCCCCGACGATTTTCAATGGATCTGATCCCTTCGTCTGCTCCAGATAGAGCGTGGAATCCGCTTCGTACTGACCACTATCCCTGTTGAACACCAGATCCCTCAGGATATATGCAAGATGTTGTCCGTTGGGTGACACTGTCACATGGTGCATTTTGCGGGCATCCAGAGTTCTGAGGGTAGCGCACCCGTCGACGGCAACTTGGTAAATGTTATCTGAGTTTCGCACCAACAAGGATCCATCCGACATCGCGCTCAACACCGCGCGGGACGCCGAGCACCCCACCGTTTTCACCACTCGCCCACCCAAATCATACACCCGGACATCGCCTTCTCCCATTTTCTTTCCGACGGGCTGGTAGAATCCGAAATAGAAGCTGGATCCGTCGTCACTCCAGTCTCCGGTATAGACCAGACCTGGATGACCGCTATGTATTTTGGTTGCGGTCCGGGCGTCGCGATCAAATACGTAGAAGGAAGATTCGTCAACATTGGCGACCGCGATGGCCACGAGCGTATCACCGGGCGAAATCGATACGAAGGTCTTTCTGCCTCCACGTCCAGCTACAATTTCGCGACCCGTTCGCCGGGTCGTCATGACCAGCAACTCATTCTGGTTCTGGAACAAGTCATAGCCCGAAATCGGACTGGCTTCTTCTTCCGACGATTCGTCTATGGTACTTACCGCGGATTCTGTACTGGCACAGGCGCTCACAAACAAAAACATGAAAATAAGGGCAGTGGGAAGCAATCGATTCATGGATCGAAGAGGTCTAACATGAGTTACGGGGAGGAGTCAGGGAGGGAAACGTAACCTCACACGCTCGCTCTACGTTACACCCTCGTCAACGACCCACCGTCTACTTGCTGCATTAGCATATGTTCAGAAATTACCTCTCCATCGCACTCAGAAATGTGCAACGCAAGCCAGGATACGCGTTTATCAACATTTTTGGCCTCGCCGTGGGAATGGCGGCGTTTTTTGTGATTTCTCTCTATATCTCGGACGAATTATCGTACGACAGCCATCACGAAAACGCCGATGACCTGTACCGAATGGTTCTCACGGGTGAGTTCAGAACAGGGCCGATCAATTCGGCGAGGACGTCGCCTACCTGGGGACCTGCTGCAAAGGAAGAGATCCCCGAAATCAGGCAATCTGTCCGCCTGAAACCGCCAAATCAAATGTGGCTGGTGGCCAGAGAAAATATCAAGTTTCTCGAGAAAGGGTTCGTCTTCATCGATTCCACGGCTTTTGACATTTTCTCCTTTGACCTGGTCAGGGGCGCCACCGATCAAGTGCTCGCGGTGCCCTTTACGGTAGTCCTCACCGAAACAATGGCGGAAAAATATTTCTCGGGTGAGGATGCCATCGGTCAGTATCTCAGACTGGACAACGCCTATGATTTCACGGTAACTGGAATTATGAAAGATGTGCCCGAGCAGTCCCATTTCAAGGCGGACTTTCTGGCCTCACTATCGTCACTGCGCTCGCCCATATACGGAAATCAGTTTCTCGAGCAGGATCTAAACCCGAGCATTTACACGTACGTGGCCCTGAACCCCGGTGCCGATCCAGACGTGGTCAATGCCAAAATTGACGAAATGGTAAACCGGCGTGTCGGACCGCAACTGGAAGCAATGGGCGCTAAGATCTCCATGCAGCTCCAGCCAATCGAATCGATCCATCTGGATTCACACCTGGACAATGAAATCTTACCCAATGGCAGCAGGGGCACCGTCCAGGCGCTCAGCGCGATCGCGCTCTTCATTCTTCTGATCGCCTGCATCAATTACATGAATCTGGCCACTGCGAGGTCAGCAGCCCGATCTCGAGAGGTCGGAATTCGTAAAACGATGGGTGCCGAACAGGGGCAACTGATCCGTCAATTCCTGGGTGAGTCCGTCATCGTCTCAGGAATTGCAATGGTTCTGGCCATCGGTCTGGTATTTTTCCTGTTACCCGTGTTCAACACGGCTGCCGGAAAAAATCTATCTATTCTATCCAGTGGCATGGTGTCGGCTGCTGGCATCTTCATCGGGATCACGCTGGTATGTGGCCTTGTCGCCGGAAGTTATCCCGCTCTTTTTCTTTCGCGATTTCAGCCCGCTGAGGTACTCAAGGGTTCGCCATCGTCTGCCGCTTCGGGAGGTGGATTGCGTCAGACGCTGGTCGTTTTCCAGTTTGCGATCTCCATCATATTGATGGTCGCGACCGTTGTCGTATTCAGACAGCTGAACTTTACGAGAGACATGGATCTCGGATTTGACCGGGAACAGGTTTTGGTCGTCCAATTGACTGATCCACTCATCCGGAATGAGTACAAAAATTTTCGAGACCGCGTTAAAGAGCTTCCATCGGTCGTTTCAATGACAGGCTCCTCCTCTGCTCCAGGATTTTTCGTCGGTAATCGGCTCATTGCGCCCGACGACGGTGCTCCAGACGATCAGTTTATGCTGCAGGCATTCACGAGTGACTTCGATTTTATTGAAACGCTGGGAATAGAGATGGTGGCGGGTCGCTCGCCGTCCATCGATTACCCATCTGATACGTTGGGGGCATTCATTATCAATGAAGCAGCCGTTTCGGCATTCGGATGGGAGTCTGCCGAAGATGCGTTGCAGCACCGGGTCACAGTGGGCAGCGGGCCATTTGGTGGTGACATCATCGGCGTCTTTAAAAATTTCCACTCAGAATCACTGCACGAACCCATCGAGCCCGCACTAGTGGCGGTGGCAAACGAGCAAGTCTATTTTTATGCCCTCATCCGCATGCGGGGGGGGATGACCCGGGAAGCCATCGACGACATAGGTGAAATTTGGCGCGACCTCTACCCTGCTTATATCTATCAGTACTCCTTCCTGGAAGACGATGTCAACGCGCTGTACGCGGCAGATCTCACCCTTGGCAGGCTGTTTGGAGGCTTTTCGTTCTTGACTATCCTCATCGCCTGTATGGGCCTCTTCGGACTGGCCTCCTTCATGGCGGAGCGCAGAACCAAGGAAATTGGTGTCCGAAAAGTGATGGGAGCGAGCATGGGTGTCATCATGATGCTGCTCGCAAAAGACTTCACCAAATTTGTCCTGATCGCATTCATAGTTGGCAGCCCTATCGCCTGGATCGGAATGAATCGCTGGCTGGACTCGTTCCAGTACCGTGTTTCGTTTGGGATCGGCAACTTGCTGCTGGTTGGACTGTCGGTGTTGGTTATATCACTGCTTACGGTAGCCTATCAAACGATCAAAGCCTCACTTGCCAACCCTGTTGACGCTCTCAAGTACGAGTAGTACTCTTCTGCCCCATATAATTCTACGTTTATGATCCGCCTAGAAAAAATTACCAAGTCGTATTTGCACGGCTTCAGTTGATCCTTTGTCCTGAGAAACCTCAATTTTGAGATTGCGGAAGGAGAATTCGTATCCATTATGGGCCCATCGGGTTCTGGGAAATCAACCATCCTACATATCCTCGGGATGTTGGATGAACCATCAACGGGAGAATACTTTTTCTTCGACCAGCCGGTTCACAAAATCAGCGAGCGAAAAAGCATGGTTGCGGAAATGCTCGATCGTTTCAGCATGGTTGCGAAGGCCGATCTGTTTCCGAGCCAGTTATCGGGTGGTCAGCAGCAACTGGGGATTGCCTGGATACCCTAAGCGCGGGAACGATACCTGCAAATAGACCGAGGATAACAGCAAAAACCACGAATTTGATCAGAAGTATCGGATCGAATGAAGAC